>CBILQL010000104.1:0-10755 GCA_966238865.1 uncultured bacterium | reverse complement strand
CCCGGAAGCGGGCTCTGGATTTCGGCTGCGGGGTCGGCCGGCTGGTCGTGCCCCTGGCGGGCCGCTTCTCCGAGGTGGTGGGCCTGGACGTGTCGCCGAACATGCTCGCCGAGTCCCGCAAGAACTGCGAGGCCAGGGGAATCCGGAACGCGGACCTGGTCCTCAGCGACGACGCCCTGAGCCGCCTGTCCGGGCGCTTCTCCTTCATCCATTCCTTCATCGTCTTCCAGCACATCCGCCCCCGCCGCGGCCTCGAAATCTTCTCGCGGCTGCTGGACGTCCTGGAGCCGGGGGGAGCCGGCGCCGTCCACTTCTGCTACACCATCCGCGGCCCGCGCCTGGAGGCCTTCAAGCGGAAGACGCTGAGGACGTTCCCCTGGATCCATCCGGCGGTGAACGTCCTGAAGGGCCGGCCGTTCCGCTATCCCCTCATGGAGATGAACGAGTACGACGCCGAAGCCATCCTGGCGCTCCTGCAGGAGAAGGGTTTCAAGCGGGTCGTGGTGGAGTTCACCGACCAGATAGGGCACCTCGGGTTGATGGTGTATTTCCAGCGGGACCCCTCGCCCGCGCGGCCGGATGCCTGAGATCGCCTGTATCCTCCTGAATTACCGGAACCCGGAAGATACCCTGGCGTGCCTCCGGTCCTTCCTGGACGACGGCGTCCGGGGCTTCAGATTCTACGTCGTCAACAACCATGCCGCGGACGGATCCGGGGAGGCGCTCCGCGGTTTCCTGGAGTCGTCCGGGCTGCCGCACCAGTACCTCGAGCCCGGCGAGAACCTCGGCTACACCGGCGGCGTCAACCTGGGCGTCTCCCGCGCCCTGGCGGACGGGGCGGGCCATGTCATGCTCCTCAACAACGACACGGCGGTGTCCAGGGGCTTCTGCGAGGCGGCGCTGGCCGCGGCGCGGGACTACCCGGACCGGGTGCTGGCGGGCTGGGTGGCGGACTGGGAGACCGGCGAGCCTTCCGCCAATACGGGGCGGATCACGCCCTGGGCCCTGCATGTGCGCCGCATCCTGGATCCCCGGGACACGGGGGATTTCGACTTCGTCTCCGGATGCCTGATGGTCGTCCCCGCCGCGGTGTTCCGCAAGGTCGGCCTCCTCGACGATCGCTACTTCATGTACCGGGAGGACCTGGATTTCTGCCTGCGCCTCAAGGCCGCCGGGGTGAAGCTGCTGTACGTCCCGGCCATGTCGATACGGCACAAGGTCAGCTCGGCCGCCGACCGGACCTCGACCCCGAAGGAATACTACCGGGTCCGGAACCAGACGCATATCGTCTGGCGCCATGGGAAGCCCCTGCAGCGCCTGGCGTATCTCGGGTTCATCGCCCTGGTGCTGGCCTACAACGCCAGGCGTCCCGCGATCTTCTCGGCCTTCGCGAGGGGCGTCCTGGACGCCTTCCGTGGGCGCCTGGGAAAGGCGAAGTAGCCGGCCGGCCACGGCGGCCGCGGCCCTGTCCGCCGCGGTCGGGGCGTTTTCACCAGTGGGGTCGGAGCGTCAACCCGGTCTGCTTCGGGCCCAAGGTGATTTCGCAATACAGGTATTCCCGGAAACAGGGCGCCAGGCCGATGATTTTGAAGAGGAACGCCTTCAGCGGATGCTTCGGAAGGATGGGGTTGGCGTACCGGATGCGCGTCACCCGGAAATCCCGGGACAGGATCGGGAAATAGCGGCGGATATCCCTGGCCGAATAGAGCCGCCAATGATGCCCGAAGGTGTTCGTTTCCAGGATGTGATCCACGCTGGCTCCCGATCCGTATCCCCTGATCACCTGGAGGAACTCCTTGACGAGGTTCGGAAGGTGGAAATAGTTCGGGGTGGTGACGATGATGCGGCCGTTCGGCTTGAGCATGCGATAGACCTCCTTCCAGAACTCCACCGGATTGAAGGTGATGTGCTCCAGGATCTCCGTGAACAGGACGAGATCCACCGAACCCTCCGGGACGCCCGCGAATTCCCGCGGCCGGCTCAAATCCCGGTACGTGATCAGATCGATCCCGAACTCTTCCGCGATTTTCCCGATGAAGACGTTTTCCTCCGGATTCAGGAACAGGTCTGCGCCGATCACCTTGTGTCCGTCGATGGCATACAGGAGGGACGCGGAAAGCCAATGTGCGCCGATGTCGAGGACGGTGATTTTCCCGCTCACGCCGCGAAGGGCGACGGCCTTGGTGGTGACGAACCGGTTGTAGCAGTTTTCCAGGTAGGAATTGTCCCGGACGCCGTGCCTCAGATAGACAGATTTCAGCGACTCCAGATTGCCGTTTGTCATGCGCATGCCTTCTGCATCGACCGTGCGCCCAATGAATTAGAAATCGGGGGAAGTTTGTCTAGATTATAGGGCTGCACGGAATGCAGGTTCCTCCATCCTACCCTCTTCCCAGGCGGAAAATCGTGTCCAAGTCCTCCCTTTCATCCCTCGCCGCCCGTTGCGCGGCGCGCCTGCTCCCGAAGCGCCTGTTCGCCAAGGCGCATTTCGACGCCTGGCAGGCCGCCGGCATCCATGTGACGCCGAACCATTTCTACGAGCCCATCCCCGACACCCGCACTTTGGATCCCGGCCTGTGGGATTGGAAGAAGCCCATGGCGGGCATCGATTTCCGCGGGGAGGAGCAGGCGGCCCTGCTGGAGTCCTTGTCCTCTGCGTACCGGGGGGAATACGAGGCCCTGCTGGGACCGGGTTCGGCCCAGGCCGCGGAGCTCAAGGGCCGGGAAGGGCTGTTCGGGCCCGTGGACGCGGAGATCCTGTACGGCCTGGTGCGGCGGCTCAAGCCCAAGCGCATCCTCGAAATCGGATCCGGCTTCTCCACGCGCATCTCGGCGCATGCCCTGCGGCGGAACCTCGCCGACGGGGGCGCGGCCGGGGAGCTGGTCGCCATCGAGCCCTTTCCCGACGAGTCCCTGCGCAAGGGCTTCCCGGGGCTGACCCGGCTGGTCGAGAAGCGCATCCAGGAGGTCCCGGTGGCCTGGTTCGAGAGCCTGGAGCCGGGCGACATCGTCTTCATCGACTCCACCCACGTGTTCAAGCTAGGCAGCGACGTCCAGTTCGAGTTCTACGAAATCCTCCCGCGCATCCCCGCGGGCGTGCACGTCCATTTCCACGACATCTTCCTCCCTTCGGAATACCCGCGGAGCTGGGCGATGGACAAGCACATCTTCTGGAACGAGCAATACTTCCTGCACAGCTTCCTGCTGTTCAATTCCGCCTTCCGGATCGTCTGGGGATCGAGCTACATGCACCTGACCCGGCCCGAGAAGCTGGCGGCGGCCATCCGGACCTATGATCCGGCCGCGAACTGGCCGGGAAGCTTCTGGATCAAGCGCGAGTCCTGAGGCGTCCGCCGGACCCGGCGCGGCTCGCGGCGCGGCCTCCCGGCCGGCGTAGCCTCAGCCCAACGCCCGGCGATACACCTCGAGGGTACCGCGGGCGGTGTTCTCCCAGGAGAACCGCCGGCAATTCGCGAAACCCAGCTCCCGGGCGGACCGGAAATCCTCGCCGCCCTCCAGGCATTTCCGCAGCAGGGCCTCGGCGCCCTCGAGGTCGCCGTCGCGGAAATACCGCCCGGCGTCCCCGCCCACCTCGCGCAGGCTGGAATTGTCGGCGGCGATGACCGGACACCCCTGGCTCTGCGCCTCCAGGATCGGGAAGCCGAACCCCTCGTAGGCCGAGGGGAAGAACAGGGCCTCGGCCGTTCGATAGGCCCGGCGCAAGGCCTCGTCGTCCAGGTAGCCGGCGAATTCCACGGCCCCGCCGAGGCCGAGGCTGTCCACCTGGCCCGGGATATGGCTCTGCTTCCAGCCCTTGGCGCCCACCACCTTGAGCACGGCCTCGCCGCCCCGGCCGCGCAGCCGGGCCAGGACGCGCAGGGCGAAGTCCAGGTTCTTGCCGGGCTCCAGGGTGCCCACGAAGAGGAGCCCGCGCCGCGGGCCACCGGCCGTTTCGTCCACCGGGAACTTGCAGGCGGAATGCACGGTGCGGGCCAGGGGCGCGGACTGCGGGTAGAAGCGGATCAGGTCCTTGCGGGTGCTCTCGGAGACGCAGAGGATGGTGTCCCGGCGCGCCACCGTGCGGCCGATGCCCCAATCCAGGTAGCGGCGCTTGACCGTCCCGAAGCGTCCCGGAATCACCTTGTTGCAGAGGTCGTGGACGGTGCAGACCTGCGGCATGCGCGTGCCGAGGCAGGCGACGTTGCCGACGGAGTGGAGGATGTCGAAGCCCCGGAGGCGCCGGGACAGGCCGACGTGGTATGCTGCGATCTTCGCGGCGATGCCGCGGGCGGGGAGGGCCTCCACCCGGCACTTCTCCGGGAGGCGCGGGAAATTTCCCGCCGCCTCGCCGTTGGTGAACAGGGTGACCGAACCGATGTCCGGGAAGCCCGCGAGGGCTTCCAGCAGGTTGAGGGTGTAGTACCCGATGCCCGCCAGGTGGGTCGGCAGGGTGAGGGCGTTGACGGCGAGGCGAATCGGCGCCATGGGGCCCGCGGCTACGGGTTGTTGTAGAGCACCAGGATGGTGACGGTGAGGCTCAGGATGGTCGTGAAGGTCTGGACGAGGGGCAGGAAGACGGTGCTGAGGCGCTTGTATTCCACCGCCGCCGGCACCACGAGGATGTCGCCGGCCCGCGGGTTGGAGGCCTCGCGCACCTGGCTCACATCCTTGTAGACGGCCAGCACGAACTGGTTCCGCGTGTCGGCCTTCCCGGAATAGCCGCCGGCGAGGTCGATGTAATGCCGGGGTCCGGCGTCCTTCTTGTACGGATAGGCGCCGGGCCTGCGCACGCTGCCGCTCACGTAGACGAAATGATCCCGGCGCGGCAGGTGGATCACGTCGCCGTCCTCGAGGATGCCCTTGGTCATCGCCGCCCGGCCCTCCAGCACGGTGAAGTCCCGCGAGACCTTCAGGTCGGAGACCGCCGAGGCCACCTCCGGCCTCACGGTGAGGAGGGATTGGTTGAGGCGGAGGTTCTGGGGCATGCCCACGGCCGGGGTCTCCTGAAGTCCGAAAGGCGCCAGCACCTCGTCCTTCTTGGTGTTGCGCAGGATGAAGACCCGCTCCTTCTCCCCGTAGCTGGTGGGTCCGCCCGCCTGGCGGAGGATGTCCTCCAGGGTGGTCTGGCCGGGCTCGAAGGCGTAGGTTCCCGGGCGGTAGACCTCGCCCGTCACCTGGACGGTGTCGGGCCTCCGGCGGCGCTGCTTGGCGCCCACCATGATGACGTCGTTGGGCCCGAGCCGGATGGCGCGGGTCTCGGCGATGGGCAGGGGCGAGGGCCCGGGACGGTTCTTGTCCGCGCCCGCCTTGAAGACGGTGATGGTCCCGGAATCCGCCGTGCCGCGCAGCCTCACCAGGTCGAGGATGTTGCCGACGGTTTCGCCCGGCTTGAGAGGGACGGCTCCCTTCACCGGTTCCAGCACCTCCCCGGTGACGAACACCTTGGTATCGATGGGCCTGAGGATGATGTTGTCGCCGGGATAGATGTAGGGGTTGGCGTCGATGTCGTTCCCGGAGATGAAGCGGAGCAGGTCGTAGGTGTGCAGGGAGTCGCCGTTCCGCACGTCCACCATCCGGAAGTCGGTGTGGGCCAGGGACGGCGTACTTCCGCCGTTGGCGGCCCGGATGGCGTCCATGAGGCGCATGTTCCCGGTCAGGGTGTAGGTGCCCGGGTTGAACACGTAGCCAGTCACGTTGACGCTGACGCTCTTCACCCGCTTCAGGGCCACGTACACGTCGTGGTTCTTGCGCAGGCTCTTGCGAACGGTCTGGGCGATGACGGCCTGGGCGCGGTTGAGGGGGATCTTCCCCAGGGCGATGCGTCCCAGCTCGCCGTCGTAGAGGTTCCCGGAGGCGTCCACGACCGGGAAGTATTCCATGCTGGGCAGCCCGACGATGGAGATCTGGAAGGCGTCGCCGCCGCCCACCAGATAGCGCGCGGTATCGATGGAGTTGTCGGGCAGCTCGGACTCCGGGGATCCCGCGGTCTTTCCGCGGCCCAGCTCTCCCAGCAGCCGCGACTTGATATCCGCCGGGATTTCCAGGGCGCGGGCGCCGAGGGGCGAGAGGAGAACGGCGAGGGTCAGTCCCCAGGCGGCGGATATGCGCGAGCTCACGGTCGGGATCCTTTCTTTCCAAGCCGGCGGGCTTAGGCCTGGAAAAGGTACTTACTTTCCCGGGACCGGGGTAGCCGGCCCCCCCGTCATCGCGGCCGCGGCAGGGAGCGCATGGCGCGCGCCCGAGCAGTAGGGAGCGCGAGGGAAATGCGGCTCATGCCCGGCTTGGGGTCGATCAGGAGTTTGATGTCAACCTGAAATCTCCATTCAGGGTTCCCGCAGGGTGGCGAGGATCTCCTGCGCCTTCTTCCGGTCCCCGGCATTGTGGTAGGCGGCCGCGACGTTCTCGATGCCGTTCCGCCCCTGGAGGCTGCCCTGGGCCCAGGCGGCCTGGAACTCCTCCAGGGCCCGCTCGTAGCGCTTCTGCCCGAAGAACAGCACCCCGCGCTTCACGCGGATGTCGGGCCTGCGGACGCCGGCCTGCACGGCCTGCTCCAGGGTGAGCAGGGCCAGGAAGTCGTCGCCGTTCTTCTCGTGGATGCCTGCGATGCGCAGCACGTAGTCGGTGCGCTTGCGATCGACGGAGAGGCCCTCCTCGTAGGCGCGCACGGCCTTGCGGTCGTTGCCGTCCAGCTCGTAGAGCTGGCCCAGGTAGAAGTAGGCGTCCGCTGGCGGCGCGGGGAGCATGAGCAGGGCCTCCTCCATCACCTTCTGCGCCGATCCGAAGTCGCGGATGCGGGCATGCGCCTCGGCCATGGCCAGGTACACGTCCACCTGGTCCGGCTCGATCTTGAGGGCGGCCTCGAAGTTCCGCAGGGCTTCGGGGACGTCCCCGCCCAGCAGCGCGCATTCGCCCAGCATCTGGTAGGCCCGCAGGGTGGGGCCGTCGATCTCGAGCACCCGCCGGTAGCAGGGCACCGCGTCGCCGATGGCGCCGAGATGGTAATAGACCTCGCCCAGCACGTACCAGGCCCGCGAGAAGTTCGGATTCTGCTCGATGCTCCTCCGGTAGGCGACCACGGCCTTGTTGTAGGCCTTGGTCTGGACGTGGCAATTGCCCAGGTTGAACCAGGCGAAGGCCCGGTTGACGGCGGAGCGCGTGCCCATGGCCGCCTTCCGGTACTGCTCCGCGGCGGCGGCGTAGTCCCCCTTGTCGTACAGCTTGTTGCCGACGGCCATGGGATCGGCAACGGGCGCGCCGGCTGCTCCGCCGGCGGGCTGGGCGGACGCGGACCCGGAAGCCGGGGCTGCATCCGCGGCGCGGGCGGCGGGGATAGCGGACAGCGCCAGCAGGGCGGCGAGCGCGGCGGCGGTCCGCGTCTTCCGGGGCGGGTGATCGGTCTTCGCGGTCATTGGGAGATTTCGAAGTTGAACCGGCGCTTGAACTGCTGCCGCACCGCCATCTTCTGGAGGGTGGCGGGCTTGAAGCGCATCTGCTTCACTCGCTCGATGGCCTTCTGGGCGAAATAGTAGCCGGTGGGCTCCTCGCGCAGCACGGATATCTGCTCCACGGTCCCGGACTCGGTGACGATGAAGGTGATGTCCACGAACCCCGACACTCCCTCCCGCTCGGCGCGCGCGGGATAGTCGGGGTTGAGGTCCGGCCCGATGGGCTTGGCGTCGGTGTCCGTCTGTCCCATCTCGTAGACCATCGCGGCCAGCCCGGACCCCGTGGCTCCTCCGGCGCCCGCGCCGATGCCGCCGGTGCGGTCCCCGCCGGAGACCAGCCCCAGGCCCTCGCCGCCGGCCGGGCTCAGGTCGATCTTGAGGCCGCCGCCGGGCAGGCTGGGCCGCGCCGTGGCCACGGAGGGCGGACGGTAGCTCTCGGTCTTGATCTCCTTGATGATCCGCTTCTGGGCGCGCTTCTCCTCGGGCGGGGGCGGGGCCAGCTCCGCCGTCACTGCCTTGGGCGCCTTGTGGGCGCCCACCGCCTGGCGCTTGATCAGCACCTGGATGTACGGCACCAGCAGGTACAGCCCCCCGTTGACGAGGACCGCCATCGCCGCGATGGCCGTGAAGCGGAGGAGTGCCTTCATATCCGTTCGCCGCCCGTTCCCCGCTCCCTATTCCTTCAGGGAGGAGATGGAGACCTTCTTGACGTTGGCCAGGTTGCACTCGTCCAGCACGTCGACGGCCTTGGCGATCTGCGCCTCCCGGTCGGCGACGATGACGACGGCGCGGTCCGGGTCCTGGCTCATGTACTGCTTGAGCACCTGTCCGAGGGCCTTCAAGGACACCGGGCTCTCGTTGACGTGGATGCTGCCGTCCTTGGTCACGCCGATGAGGATGGGCTGGCGCGGCAGGGACTTGCTGCTCGACGCCTTGGGCTTGGAGATGTCTATGCCGGTCTCGCTGGTGAAGCTGCTGGTGAACACGAAGAACACCAGCAGGAAGAAGAGCACGTCGATGAGCGGGATCACGTTGATCTCCGCCGCCCGCCGTTCCCGCCGCTTGAGGCCGAATTCGTCGCCCGTCATGCCGTCGCTCCTTGCGCCGCGCGCGCGGCCGGGGAGGACCCGGCCCGCCGCGAATAGATCCGGATGAGGCGCGTGGCCGAGGCCACCGCGCCGTCTTCGATGTGGTCCGCCCGCTTGCGCAGCCAGTCGTGGCAGATGAGCAGGGGGAAGGCCACCACCAGGCCCGCCTCCGTGACCATGAGGGCCTGGGCGATGCCGCCCGCCATCATGGAGGGATTGCCGGCCCCGTAGAGGGTGATGACGTCGAAGGTCTCCATGATACCGGCCACGGTGCCGGCCAGCCCCAGCAGGGGCGCCGCCATGGCCAGCATGGCGATGGTGTTGAGGTGCCGCGCCAGGGCCGGCGCGTCCCTGCGCAGGGCCTCCCGGGCTCCTTCCACCATGGCCTCCTGGCCGCGGTTCCTGGCCGCGAGCACCGCGCCGGACACCGCGCCGAACAGGCCGCGGGCCTTGCCTTCCGCCCGCCCCTTCTCCAGGGCCTCGGCGAGCGCGGCGGGATCGGCGGGGGCGCGCTTCCAGAAGGCGTCCGGGCGCCCGTCCATGGCCCGGAAATGCCACCAGCGCTCCATCACCAGGAACCAGCCGATCTGCCCCGCCAGGAAGATGGCGGCCATGACCCATCCGCCCTGGGACAGGATGCGCCAGAGATCCCAAAGGGTCTGTTCGAAGCCGACGTCCATCGTATCCGTTCCGTGCGCGCGTCCGGGCTCAGCGCCCGGCCTTCGACATCTCCCGCCCGACCTTCTCCTCCGCCGGCCACAGGGTGTTGAGGGCCTTGAGGGCGTTGAACTCCGCGTCCGCGACCATGCGGTCCACCCGGTTGGCCAGCCAGTTGTGGCCGAGCAAAGTGGGGATGGCCACCAGCAGGCCGGTCTCGGTGGCGATGAGGGCCTCGCCGATGCCGCCGGCCAGCAGCTTGGGGTCGTTCACGCCGTGCTCGGTGATGACCTGGAACATGGCGATGAGGCCCGACACGGTGCCGAGCAGGCCCAGCAGCGGCGCGGCCGCGGCCAGCACCGAAAGGGTGGTGAGATGGCGCTCCAGGGCGGGCACCTCGTGGAGCAGCACCTCCCGGACCTCCGTCTCCGCGCCGTCGCGGTCCTTGTCCCGGTTGCGGGCGGCGGTCGCGATGGTCTGGGGCGCCTGCCGGCGATCTCCTCGGCCCGGGCCGGGTTCGCGGCCAGGCTGTCCTGGGCCTCGGCAATCTCCTTGGGGCCCGCTGCGCGTCGGCCCAGGAGATAGAGGAGCTTGTAGGCGAACAGGACGAGGACGATGAGGGGGACCAGCAGCAGCGGCCACATGAACACGCCGCCGGTTTTCAGCATCTCCTTGAAGCGCTGCCAGAAGGTCTTGTCCTCCTTCTCCATGTACGCCTTGCCCTGGGTCTGGTTGGGGAGGATGTCGAAGGGGATGGACACCGTCCCGGCGCCGCCCTTTTCCAGGGCGGACATGCCGGCGGCCAGGGAGGCGGCGGCGTCCGCGGGGATGTTCTCGCGCCACTCGTACGGATTCAGGGATCCGGTGTTCGCCTTCACCAGCAGCCCGGCCCGGCCGGTCTTGGCGTCGCGATAGGCGGAGGCGACCATGCCCAGGCGCAGCAGCAGGCCCTCGCCCGGGGACTTGTCCGCCAGCAGGAACCCGCGCCGCTCCAGGACGATCTCCCGGGACAGGGCCAGCTCCGAGGCGTGGAAGGCCAGGGCGTCGGCCAGCACCTCGGCCGGCGCGTCCCGCTTGGTGTCCGCGGACTTGAGCAGGGCGTTGAGGCTCTGCAGGCGCTCCGGCACGCGGGCCGGGAACCCCTTCTCGATCTGGCCGGAGCCCTCGCCCACGCGGTCGCGCAGCAGGGAGGAGAGGGTGGCGAACTGGATCTTGGCGGCTTCGGCCTGCGCCTCGGCCTCCTCCGCGTCCTTGAGCAGGGACTGGATCTCCTCGTTCAGGCGGTCGGTTTCGGCCTTCTTCGCCTCGAGCTGGTTCTTGAGTTCGTCGTAGGCCTGGTTGAACTTCTCCCGCGACTCCATGGCGGCGCGCTTGTCCTCCCAGCGCTTGGCGATGACCTTGTCGCGCAGCTGGCGGGCCTTCTCCAGCTCCTCCTTGAGGGCCTCCAGGCGGTCGGCCTGCTCGTTGACGGAGACCTGGGCGCGGGCGGTCCCGGCCGAAAGCAGCGCCGCGACCAGGGCGGCGGAGAGTGCGATGCGCGTCACTGGGCGCCTCCTTTCCCGGAT
>CBILQL010000103.1:0-10888 GCA_966238865.1 uncultured bacterium | reverse complement strand
TCGAGCTGCCCGTTCTGCTTCAGCTTCGTCAGGATCCGGTCGCGGTGCCGGAACTCCTTGAGGTTCGCGGTGCCGGACGTGCGCGTGATGCGCCCGACGCCGGCGATGCCGCGGTCGAAGCGGAAGTTGCCGTTGGGGTCCAGCGTGTATTTCTGGTCCTTGTCGGAATCGGCTTGGCCCTGCCCGGCGGATCCGAAGGTGCCGAGGCCGGTGGTGGTGGCGACGTCGCCGTCAATGGTCTCGTCCTTGAACTGGACGTAGAGGACGAACACCTCCAGGGTGTCCTGGACGTCCTGCCCGGCGACGGCAGGCTTGAACAGGGGCGCCTTGGGGGCGGTCGCCCGGGCCGCCTCCGCCTCGTGGGCCAACGCGACGAGAGCCAAAGCCGGAACCAGGAAGCGGGCGGCCAGCCTGGCCGCGAATGTGGACACCGTCATGTTCCCCGTATTTTCGCCTGCTGGTTTCGCTTCGGCCGGAAATCCGGCCGTTCCTGCCGTTTCGGGCAGGAAAAGCAGGAGAACAAAAGTACAAAGTCGCCCCGGGGGGGCCTAGGGTGGGGTCTCAGTGGCCCGGTGCGGCCCGCAGGCGGATGAACCCCTTCGGGATGCGGACCCGGAAGGGGTCCCGCTTCCATGCCGGGTTGTCCTGCACTGCGCCGATACCGAGATCCAGCAGGGGTTTCCCCCGGGAAAAAACCTTCACCCGCCTGGGCAGTAGCCTGCTGCCGCGCACGGCGTATCCTTCATAGGCGATGCGCAAGGCCGAGTCCTCCCGTACGGCTTCCAGCACCACCCCGCTCTTCGCGTCCAGCCGGGCCAGCCAGGAGGGCCCGCCCCGTCCCACGTACCGGATCAGGCCGTCCCCGGCTTGCTCCCAGCGCGCCGGCCATAGGCGCGGTCCGCCGCTTCCCCCGGTCGCCGAATCCTCCGGGTCCCTTTTCCCGGCCACTCCGGCGGCCGAATCCCCGCTGTCCCTCCCCGCGGCCTCCGGTCCGGCCCCCCGCTTCATCAGCGGCACGCCTTCCCCGTCGCCGGGGAAGAAGTCCCCCCACAGGCAGGCGAAGAGGTCGTGCACCGGGGCCTTTTCCAGGCCCAGCGCCGGAATGTCCACCGTATCCCCGTACCCGAGGAGATACCCTTCCCGCCCGTACACGACCAGGGTCCACCCCGTGTCCATCCACAGGAAGCTGGCCTCCACCATCCCCGGCAGCCCGTACACGTCCAGCTTGTATTTCCGCAGCGGCAGCGCCGAAAACCCCGCCGACACCGTGGTCCGGCTGCGTCCCTTGTACCCGGTCAGCTCCACCTCGGCCCGCAACGAATCCGGCGCCGGCGCCGCCGCCGGCTCCTCCCCCCGCAGCATCGCCTCGCCGACCGGAAACCGCACCGCGGGCGCGCAAGCGCCCAGCAACCCGGCCGCGATCGCAAGCAGGCACGCCCACCCAGCCCTTCCGCCGGAAGCCATCCCCCGCTCCCCGTTCAAACCAGCCCCGCAGAAACCAAACCAAGCCCGCCCATGGTAGAAGTCACTTCAAGATACTTTCCAGGGAGGAGGGTCCTAGTTCCGACGCCGAAAAATCGCAGCGCCCGACTTGGTCTTACCTCGATCGACAACCCGATCAGGGCCCCCGCAAGCCCTCCCCTCCCTATTTGACGAAGGACTGTATTCCGACCTTGGAACCTCAGGGAGCATGGTCGCGTGGGAGGGGTGGGGTGCCAGGCCGTGTCCGGGCGGAGTCACGCTGCGGAATGAAGGGACTTGGTAGCAAAGACACCGGAGTGAAGGAGGTCGCTTGCGACCCGCGGACAAGGCCCTGAAAGGGATTTCATCGGGGGAAAAGCCGCGTCCGGAGCCCGGACACGGCCTGGCGCCCCACCCAGTGGGCGCGCGATTAGCGGAGGGAGCGAAGCGCCCAGCCCACGGACCGCTCAGGAACCCGACCCCGGAGGGACAGCATCCCCACCTTCACCCCCCCGCCTTCCGATGCGCCAGATCATGCCCCGGGTCGAGCTTGAGGATCTGCCGCCACTTCTCCATGGCCGCCTCGCTCTCCCCGAGCCTCTCGAGGATCAAGGCATAATGCTCCAGGATGGTGGTGTCGTGGGGGATGCGGTCGAGGGCCATCTCGATGTACTTGCGGGCCTGGGCGAAGTCGGCTTTGCGGTACAACCACCAGCCCTTCGAGTCCAGGAAGGCGCCGTTCCCGGGCTCGAGCACCAGGGCGCGGTCGATGAGGGCCCCGGCCAGATCCAGCTCCTTGTCCTCCTCCACCAGCATGTACCCCAGGTAGTTGAGGATGGTGGCGTCCGAGGAATCGAGCTTCACCAGGCGCTTCATCACCTCGATGCTCTCCTGGCGGCGGGAGAGCTGCTCCAGCGCCACGCCCAGCTCGAAGAGCACGCGCCGGTTGTTGCCTTCCATGGTCAGCGCCTTGCGGTAATGCTCCACCCCCTGCTCCCGGAAGCGGCGCGCCCGCTCGGTGGCGGCGGTGTCCACGGCGCTTCCGGAACGCTCCGCCGCGGCCCGGAGGTCGGCTTCCAGCTTCTTGCCCACCTGGGTGAAGACGATGCCCTGCACGTAGGAGGCGTACCAGTCCTTGCCCTCGCCCATGCGCTCCAGGAGGTCCAGGGCCTTCTTCTCCTGCCCTTCCCGGATATAGAAGGAGGCCAGCTTGGCCCAGTATTCGGGCACCTTCTGGTCCAGGTCGATGGCCTTCTTGAGCTCGCTTTCGGCCAGGGCCTTGTCCTTGAGCTCCATGCCGAGGGACCCGAGGAAGAAGTGGTAGATGGGATTGTCGGGCTGCCCCTTGAGCAGTTTCTGGAAGATCTGCTTGGCCTCCTGGTAACGGCCTTTCTCGTAGAGCAACGTGGCGTAGGGGCTGAGGAACTCCCGCTCCTCGGGACTTTTCTTCAGCAGCGCCTCGTAGGCGAGGAGGGCGGTGTCGGGCTGTCCCGCCAGGATGAGGGCGCGGGCCTTCTGCAGCTCGTAATGCAGGTTTTCCGGGTTCTCCTCCGCCAATTGGCGCAGCACGTCCAGGAGGCTGTTGTACATCTCCTGGTCCTCGTAGAAGGAGGCGAGCTTCTCCCCGAAGACCGCGTTGCCGGTCTTGCTCCAGGCCGCCCGGTAGAGCTTGGCCACGGCGTCGATGCGCCCCATGGAGCGGTAGTTCTGGGCCTGCTTCTCGACCAGCCGCACCGGGTAGTCGATCCGGGGCAGCAGCTTCTCCATCACGGCGACGTGCTTGTCCACGTCCTTGAGGCTCTCGTACAGGGTGGCCAGGGTGTACAGGAGATCCTTGTCCCCGTCGTCGAGCTCCAGGGCCTTGTTGTAGTAGACCAGGGCCTTCTGGATGTCCCCCTTGCGCAGGTGGATTTCGGCCACGGTCTGGTATTCCTGGCTGTTGGGATCCCCCTTCAGGGCCAGGCATTTCATGCCCACGGCGAGGGCGCTGTCCATCTTGCCCGCCGCCTTCAGCTTGTCGGTGAGGATGAAGCACAGGTCGCGGCTTCCGGCATCGTATTCGAAGGCTATCTGGTAATAGGAGAGGGCGACCGCGTCGTTGCCTTCCATCTCCTGCTGGCGGGCGCGCAGGAAGAACTCATGGGCGATGAAACTGCGCTGCTCGCTGCGGACCTCGGTCTTGGGGGCCGGCTGGGGGGCGGCGGCTGCCGGAGGCTCGGGCTTGGTCGGGGCGCAGCCGGAGAGCAGGACGCCGGCGGCGAAGGCCGCGGCGGCGAAGCCGGGCAGGACGGCCGAGCGGCCGATTCCCTGCGCCGGGCGAGAGGCTGTGCGTCCCTGGTCCATCCGAAGAAGTTCCTATTTGGATAATACCAAATCCACAGCCTGGCCTTTAAGGTCCGTGCCCGCGGCGGGAATCTGGCCCAGAACCGTGCCTGGAAGGCTTTTGCTGTCCTTCTTATACGTGATTTTGCCCACTGAGAGGTTGAGTTTCTTGACCTGGGTCTTGGCCTGGGCGAGGGAAAGGCCCAGGAGTTTGGGCATGCCCCGGCCGGAAACGGCCGCATCCCCGCCGTCGCTCAGGTCGATGTGCACCTCCCGCCCCTTTTCCAGGGTGGTATGCGCGGGCGGGCTGGTCCCGATGACGGCGCCCGAAGGCACGGACCCATGGCGGACGCGCCGGACCCGTCCCATCGACAGGCCCGCCTGCTGGAGGGAGATTTCCGCCTGGCGCAGGGAAAGGCCCCGCAAGGAGGGGACCTCGACGCTCTTGAAGCCCTTGCTGATCTTGACCCAGACCCGGCGGCCCTTCTTCACCTCGGTGCCGTTCAGGGGGTATTGGCTCAGGACCTTGCCGGCGGCCACGTCGTTGCTGTAATCGCCGGTGGAGTCGAGCATGTAATGAAGGTCGTTCCTGTCCAGGAGGCTGCGGGCTTCCTCGGGAGCCAGGCTGACCAGGGAGGGCACCTTGACGGTGCCCTTGAATTTGCCGGCCACGTAGGGCATGAGCAGAAGATCGGCCAGGAGATAGAACGCCGCGCCCAGCACCATCCAGAGGAGGAGCGCCAGGAAAAAGGGCCGGGAGAAGAACCGGGCGAGAATCAAACGCGCATTCCTCCGGGATTGAGGGGACCCCGGGTTCCCGGCGAAGGGAGGCCCCAGGGGCGGCGCCCGGCGGAGGCCGGGGATCAGGTCTTCAGTTCTTCTTCCTGCAGGATGAGAAGATCCTTGCCGTCCAGCACAATATACCCTTTTTTCTGGAAATAATTCAGCACCCGCGACACCGTTTCCCGGGTGGTTCCGGACATGTCCGCCATGAATTGCTGGGTGGGACGGTCCTTGACCACGATGATGCTCTTGCCGTCCTTGGTGCGGGTGCGCATGCCGCGCTCCTCCATGAGCTGGAGCAAGGTGGCTGCCACGCGACCGTAGACGCGCATCAGGGCCAGGGAGGAGATTTGCCGGTTGGACTTGCGCAGGCGGCGGGACATCTCGCCGAGCAGGGCCAAGGACAGGTCGGCCTGCTTGCGGAGCGAGGCCAGGAAGTCCTCGCGCCGGATGGTGAACAGGCGCGAATCCTCCACGGCGCGCACCGTGGCGGAGCGCGGCTCCCCGTCGAGCAGGGACATCTCCCCGAAGAAGTCGCCCTCTTTCAGGGAGGCGAGGATCGCCTCCCGGCCGTCCTCGGCGGTAAGCACCACCTTCACCTCGCCCTTCACGATGAGGAAGAAGCTCTGGTTGGACTGGTCATCCTCCATGAGGATGATGTCGCCCTTCTTGTAGGGCTTCTCGACGCCCATGGCGGAGATGGTGTTGAGCTGGGCGTCGTCCAGGGAGGAGAAGAGATCCACGCCCTTGAGCAGCTCGTGCTTGGGGAGTTGCTCTTTCTTGGAGGCGGTCGCTGAGGTCATTGGCGGCTCCGGGGTTGAATGTTGTACGGCTGAACCTGCAAGCAAGGATACATCCGCGATGCGCCCGCGGGCGTGGCCCCCGTCACTCCGAATCTCGCAGTTCCCATGACGTTCCTCACAACGCACCCGTTCCCTCCGGCTCCGCCCCGTCCCCGGGGCGGAGCCTGCCGGTCACAGCCCCATTGCGATGGTCTGGTGCCGCTTGGGCCCCAGGGACACCAGCCCGATGGGCACGTCCAGGAGCTGCGACAGGCGCTCCAGGTACTTGCGGGCGTTCCCGGGCAGGTCGTTCCAGGCAGTGATGCCGGCGGTGGGGCTCTTCCAGCCGGGCAGGGTCTCCCATACGGGCTTCACCTTGCCGAGGCGGGTGAGCTGGGACGGGAATTGGTCCACGCGCGTCCCGTCCAGCTCGTAGCCGGTGCAGACGCGGATCTCCTCGAAGGTGTCCATCACGTCCATCTTGGTGATGGCCAGGTGGGTGAGGCCGTTGATCAGGGCCGCGCGGCGGACCAGCA
Organism: uncultured bacterium; assembly: GCA_966238865.1. Lineage (GTDB taxonomy): Bacteria > Fibrobacterota > Fibrobacteria > UBA11236 > UBA11236 > CBILQL01. The sequence goes on along the minus strand of CBILQL010000103.1, from coordinate 5,004 downwards.
CGGCGTCGAACCAGCCGCAGCGGCGCTCTCGCCCGGTGGTGGCCCCGTATTCGTTGCCGATGCGGCGCAGCTCCTGGCCGATCTCGCCCTCGATCTCGGTGGGGAACGGCCCATTGCCGACGCGGGTGGTATAGGCTTTCACAACTCCCAGCACCTGGTGGATGGCGGTGGGTCCCACGCCCGATCCCACGCAGGCCGCGGCGGCCACGGTGTTGGACGAGGTGACGAAGGGATAGGTGCCGTGATCCACGTCCAGGATGGTGCCCTGGGCGCCCTCGAAGAGCAGGCGCTTGCCGGCCTTGAGGGCCTGGTTGACGTGGGCGACGGTGTCCTTGACGAAGGGCGCGAGCTTCCGTCCCAGGGCCCGGTATTCCTCGAAGATGGCGTCGGCGGAAAGCGGCTCGCCGCCGAAGACCTTCTGGATGATCTCATTGTGCAGGGCGCCCATGGCGCGGACGCGGTCCCGCAGGAGATCCTCCTCCAGGAGGTCGCCGACGCGCACGCCGCTGCGGTTCGCCTTGTCGTAGTAGGCCGGCCCGATGCCGCGCCCCGTGGTGCCGATGGCGGCCTTGCCGGCGGCCTTCTCCTTGAGCTGGTCGAGCAGCGTGTGGAAGGGCAGCACCACCTGGGCGTTCTCGGCCACCCACAGGCGGCCGTCGAGGTCGATGCCGCGCGCGCGCACCTCCTCTATCTCGTGGAGGATCTGCGCCGGGTCGAGCACCACGCCGTTGCCGATCACGCATTGCTTCCCGGGATGCATGATGCCCGCCGGGATCAGGTGGAAGACGAACTTCTGGTCCCCGACCTCGACCGTATGGCCGGCATTGGCGCCCCCCTGGAAGCGGATGACCATGTCCGCCTCCTCGGTGAGGAAGTCCACGACCTTGGCCTTCCCCTCGTCACCCCATTGAGCGCCCACGACAACACGATTCGGCATGATGGAAACCCGTTCTCCCGGCCTTCCCCGTCGATGCGTTCCGTCGGGACGAGGGCCAAGGGGCAAAGGTATAAATCCGCCCGCCCCGATCAACCCCGAAAATCCCCCGAGACCCCTGAAATGAAAGGAAAACGCTTCAATTTCCAGGTTCATTAGCGAAAGCCGCGACTCAAACCGCTCAAACTTGAGGGACTCTTTCCAGTCGCCAAGGTGTCGGACCAATCAATGCGGCCAAGGTGGTTCCAATCACTAGCACAATGTTTCCGGAACAGGTGGGAGCCGCGCCTCCGCGCGAGCGGAGGCGCGGAGGCGGCGAGAAAAATTCCCATTGCGCGAAGCGCTTCGGGAATTTTTCCGCTCATAAAAAACAGGCCCCCGCCGGCAAAGCCGGCGGGGGCCGAACCGTTCCCGTCGGGTATTCGGGACCGGCGGAGGATCGTATCCGGAGCTAGTCTTCGGCCTCCTGGGCGAACAGGGCCGACCAGGAGGGATTGATGCCGGCCTGTTCCACGGCCAGGTGCCAGTCCTTGCCGAGCACTTCCCGGGCGATGGCGCAATGGGCGAGCTGGAAGCAGGATTCGCAGGCACTGTCGCAGCCGTCCAGGTGGCGGATGGCCGGGCTGTCGTCGCCGGATTCCACCGGGGAGTCGAGCAATTGCAGGATGCCCTTGTACGCGACGCGGGCCGGCAGGCTGTCCAGGAAATCCACGCGCACGCGCGCCTGGAGCAGATCGAACTCGATGTCGTTTAGGAGGGCGATGAGATCGGTGTCGGAGAGGTTCTCGGCGTCGGGAAGCTCCCGCGGCATGAGCAGCTGCCGCAGGGTCGTGAAGACGGGTTCCCGATCCGGGTCGGCGCCCCCGCTCCAGTCATACGGGCTCTTGGTGCATCCTTCGTCCGAGTGTCTCTTGTGCATGGATCCTCGAGAGTGTTTGGCGCGGGCGCAGCGGCTTCGCAAAGTCCATTCTATCCCTGGCGAAAATCGCCGATCCAGAATTAAATCAAGGCCTTAGCCCACAAAAACCAAAGTTGCTCAAGGAGGCTGGATAAGCTGGAAAACCCTTGCCGCCGCGCAGGCTCCTTGAGGATCCCTTGACCCATGCGACACAACCCCGCGCCATCCGTCTAAGATCGCCCGCTTCGGAGCCTTGCGAACGCCTGCACCATCAACCATGGATCGCGGGCGCTTGAGGGGCTGGATCCCTATCAAGAAGCAGGAAGCCGACACGAACCGGTTGCCATGGTAGCCATCCAGCGGTTCCCCTCCGACTCTTCCCCGCTCAATGGTTCTCTATAGGAGGGAGCCACGAGCCCGCGGGAGCGGGCGAGTGGAGCCGGCGAGAAAAGTTCCCTTTCCCACCCTACGGGTGGGCCCCAAAACCAACCGGGCGCTTCGCCATTGGGAACTTTTCCGTTTTTAAAACGACCAACCGGCGTCGACCCCGAAGAGCACGCTAAGGTCCCGATTGAAATCGCCGCGGCGGTAGACCAGGCCGTCGCTGAAGCGCAGGTCGTAGAACACGGCCCCGAGATGGGCGCCGTAGGTGAGGCCGCCCCGGGTCTTCGCGGCCAGGGTCATGCGCGACTTGCTGATCCAGCCGATGGAGGAATGGTCCGAGGTGCCGGTCATGAATTCCATGGTGAAGGCCAGGGGACGATAGCTCCCGAAGCGGATCAAGGGGCCTCCCACCAGGTAGCCGCCGCGCACGTCGACGATCTCCCGGTCGGTGTCCAGGGCGCGCACCGACAGGTCGATGGATCCGCCCTCCAGGGCCAGCCCGAAGGACACGACGGGCTTCTCGACGCCGAAGGCGAAGCGCCCGCCCATCAGCCAGGCGTCGCGGAACATCTCCGACCCGTCCGCGTCGCGCAGGGTGCGGCCCGCATAGGAGAACTGCAGGGCCGCCTCCTTGAAGACGGGGGAATCGTCCTTGTTCACGGCCAGGTCGTAGAGGGCCTTGACGCCCCACAGCACGAAGGCGCCCACCACGATCACGCCGACCACGACGTAGATCACGACGGCCCATTCGTCGAGATCCCAGTCCCAGTCGCCCCCGCGGCTCAGGTCCAGGAAGAACTGGCTGTAATATCCCCGGTTGCGCTGCTTCTGGATGTCGTCCGCGCCGGCCTCCGCGTCCGCATCCCGGTCCGCGTCCGTCACCAGGACGGCGCCCCGGTACCGCGCGGCCGCATCCCCGGCTCTCCGATCCGCACCGCCAGCCGCGGCCGTGTCGTGCGCGGCTTCGATTTCCCGCAGGGCCCGCGGCCCGGTGGCCCGCGCCAGGGAGTCCAGGCAACGCTTGCGACGCAGGGAGTCGGGCTGGCGGCAGGGGGTGTTCCCGGCAATGGGACCCCCGTAGGCAGCTCCGGGGCCGGAAGCTTCGTGGGCAGAGGGAAGCGAATCCATCGCGGACCCGTCCGGCGCCCGGGCAGCGGGAGCGGTGCTGGCGACGACAATCACGGGAGGCGCGAAATCCCCGGATTCCACGGCCTGGCGGCCGGCGGCCTCCAGGGGCCGCGCGAGGCTGACGGCCAACGCCCACAGGGCGGCCAGGCAGGGGATCCAGGCGTTGTGGGAGGCGGGTTTATGCATGCGAATCATCGACGCCGGGCCGGCTGCCCGTCCTGCGATGACGTCCGAGGACGGCCATTCCGCCATGCCATCCTGGCAGGGGCGCCTTCCGCGCGCCCTTCAAGCTGCCGGAGGCCGCTTGGCCAGCAGCGCTTCAAAGGCCTCGACCAGGGGAAGGCCCAGCTCGCGGGTAAATTCCCCGAGCACATTCCGCACCAGGGCTTCGTCGAGACGCTGGTTCTTGGCGAGCACGCCCTCGACGTCTTCGATATCCCTCGGGCGCCCCGCGATGAGCTTGTGGATCACCAGATCCTCCACGCTCGCGAATCGGACCGGTTCGCCCATGATTTCCCGAACCACGGCCCTGTTTACGGCTTCATGCTCATAGGCTGTCAGCCCGAATATGAAATCCATCTTGATGCCGCTGGACCGGTCCTCGCACGGAAGCACCAGGGTCTGCTCCACGAACTCTTCCGGTTTTGACGGCAATGGCTCCCAACCGAGCTCCCGGATCAGGTCGAGCAGGGAGGGAAGCCTGCCGGTATCGACGGCCAGGGTGACGTCCAAATCCCGGGTCAGGCGCGGTTCTCCATGTACGAGGACCGCTTGGCCGCCGATCAGCATATAGGGGAGGTTTTTTTTGTCAAGCGCTCGGGCGAGCTTGGCCAGGTGCTCTTCGAACATTCAACCTCTGCACGAAGGCGATTTTCCACTCCATGCCCCGCCATGGATCTTTCGGGGGCCAGACGCCGAGAGCGATGGCTTCCCGGACCAATCCATCGAGAAGCCGGAGATTCCGGAGCGTATCCGGTTGCGAGCGGGCCTTGTGCTCCCGCTCGAAGGCTTCAAGAATTTCCCGGTTCCGAATCATTCTCCCACCGCTCCAATCCTGCTCGAAGAGTCCGGGGCCTCTGGACCCTCCCACTCGAAGCGCCGGTGACCCCTGAGCCCGCCCGCTCGAAGCGTCCGCGACCCCTCAGCCCGCCACTCGGCGGGCGCATTCGAGGAAACGCTATGTGGCTCAGGGGCGTGGCTCGCCCCTTCGCGGGCATCGAAAAAATTCCGGGGCGAAGGGATACGGCCTTCAGCCCGGAATTTTTTTCCCGTCAAACGTCGAGTTCCTTCACCAGGTAGGCGTTCTCCTCGATGAACTTGCGGCGCGGCTCCACCTCTTCGCCCATGAGCATGGTGAAGATCTGGTCGGCCTCCACCACGTCCTCCATGGTCACGCGCTTGAGCACGCGGTTCTCGGGCTTCATGGTGGTGACCGAGAGCTGCTCCGGGTTCATTTCGCCCAAGCCTTTGTAGCGCTGGATGTAGATGCCCTTCTTGTCGCCGATCTCGGCGAGGATGCGGTCCTTCTCGGCGTCGTCGAAGGCATACTTCTCCAGTTTGCCGGCCTTGATCTTGTAAAGCGGGGGCTGGGCCAGGTACAGGACCCCGTTCTCGATGAGCTCCTTCATGTAGCGGCTGAAGAAGGTTAGGAGCAGGGTCT
>CBILQL010000102.1:0-10904 GCA_966238865.1 uncultured bacterium | reverse complement strand
CAGGGCCGGCCCTGGAATCCGGACTTCACGACCTATGAGGCCCTGGAGCGGGAGAGCGAATACGCGGCCTGGATGTCCGCCTTCGGGTTCCGCGTCAACCACTTCACCGTCTCCGTCAACGCCCTGCGCACCTTCCCGGACCTCCCCGCCCTGGACGATTTCCTCCGGGCCCGGGGGTTCCGGCTGAACACCGCGGGCGGCGAGATCAAGGGCAGCCCCGGCGAATACCTGGAGCAGAGCTCCACCTTGGCCAGCGAGGCGGAGGTGGCCTTCCGCGACGGGACCCGCAAGGTGCCCGGCTGCTATTACGAATTCGCCCGCCGCTATCCCCTGCCGGACGGCTCCTTGTTCCAGGGGTTCAACGCCAGGAGCGCCGACAAGATCTTCCAGAGCACGGATCGCTCCGCCCGCTGAAACTGGAGCGCGCATGAACCGGCTCGTGAAAATCGGCTTCACCCTGCTGGCCCTGGGCAGCGGCCCCCTCCTCCTGTACGTGATGGTCGGCCCGAGGGACGGCAACCCGATAGGCCTGGGCCTGCTCTTCTTCTTCTCCTTCCCGGCCGCCATGGTCTGCCTGGTTGTCGGCGGCGTGCAGCACCTTCTCGGGAAGCGGGGTATCTTCCCGGATACGGGAGGATCCGCGGGAGCGGTGGGAACGGGGCGCCCGGGTCCCGCCCAGGGCAGGTCGGCTGGCGCTTCCCGGGGCCGGCGCGTCCCGGAGGAATCCGGGGATCCGGGGCATTGGAGCCCCTGACCGGCCTGCTTGATTGTTGCAGCCTGACCTGGGAATCGGATTCATCAAAGCCTGAAGCCGCCCCCGGCAACAGCGAAGCGGGCCGGTTCAGCGCTGGAACGGATACAAGGCCCCCAGCCCCAGGATGCCGGTCAGGGCGTCGAGGGCGGCGCGGCTCTCGCGCAGCAGGGCGGGGTCGGCGAGGTCCTTGGGCAGCAGGCGATCGCGGTAATGCCTTTCCACCCAGGCCTTGAGGCGGCGGTACAGGGCGTCGTCGAGCTTCACGCCCGGCGGCACCCGGGACCATTCCCGGGCGGTGAGCGGCACGCGCAGGCGCAGGCAGGCCGGGCCGCCGCCGTTGCGCATGCTCTGGCGCAGATCGGCATATTCGACCCGGCGGATGGGGGAACGGCCGGGCAGGTTTTCCAGCCAGCGGCGCACGCGGGCGTTGCGGCGGCATTCGCCGGCGGCGAGCAGGAGCATGCCGCCCTCCGGCAGGGTCAGGATCTGGCTGTTGAATAGGTAGGTGGAGACGGCATCCGCCAGGCTCACCTCGCGCGCCTTCGCCTCCACGATGCGCAGCGGGCCGCCCCCCAGGGCGGCATACTTGCGCCGCAGCTCGGCGAGCACGGCGCCCTGGGACGCGAAGGCCCCCTCGTGGCAGAGGAAGAAGCCCTCGTTGCCGACGGAGATGACGTCGTTGTGGAACACGCCCGCGTCCACGGCGGCGGGATCCTGGCGGGCCAGCACCATGCGAGACGGGTCCAGGCCGTGCAGTCGGGCCACCGCCTCCGAGGCCTCGCGGCTCTGGCGGGGCAGAAACCGGCGCGTTACCCGGCCGCCGGCACGGCCTCCGCCCCGGGCGGAGGCCGTGCGCCCTCCTCCGGGGCGGGACGGGACCGCCGCCAGGGATTCGTAGCCGTACACGAAGAGCTGCACGCCGGGCCGGCCGTGGGACGGCGCCAGGCAGGTGTGGTTGGCGGCCCCCTCGTCGGCGAAATGGCGGCCCGCGGGCAGGGGGTCGTGGTGGACGAAGGCCGCGCCCGGGAAGAGCCGGCGGAGGATGGCCGCGGTCTGGGACGGCTCCAGGGAGCGGTGGACCTGGCTGCTCAGGTTGGCCGGGGTGAAGTGCACCTTGCCGTCCGCGCTGTCCGCGGAGGGGCACACGGTGGCGGCGTTGGCGGTCCACATGGACGAGGCGCTGCCGGCCGCGGCCAGGAGCACGGGATCGTCCCGGTAGGCGCGCTCCAGCACCGCTTCGTCCCGACCGGCGTAGCCGAGGGCCCGCAGCCACGCGATGTCGGGGCGCTCCAGGGGCGGGATCACCGCCTGGGGCAGGCCCAGGGCGGCCAGGCGGCGCATCTTCTCCAGGCCCTGCAGCGCCGCCTGCCGGGGATTGGAGGGCCGCTCGCGGTTCTTCCGGGACGCAACGTTGCCGTGGGCCAGCCCCGCGTAGTTGTGGGTGGGCCCCACCAGGCCGTCGAAGTTCGCCTCGATGGCTCCGCCATCGCCGGACGCCGCGGGCCTCACGGGTCGATGCCGGGAGGCGGCTGCGCAGGCGCCGCGGCCTTCTCCGCCTCGAGGGAGGCGACGGGGTAGGCGACGTAGTCGGCGGCGTAGGATGCGCTGGGCCGGTGGTTGCCGCTGTCCCCGACGCCGCCGAAGGGGAGCCTGCCGCTGGCCCCGGTGGTCTGGCGGTTCCAGTTGATCACGCCGGCGCGCACGCGCCGGAAAAAGGCCTCCCACAGGTCGCGGCGGTCGCTGACGAGGCCCGCCGCCAGGCCGTAGCGGGTGCGGTTGGCCTCCTCCACGGCGGCGTCGAAGCCGGCGACGCGGATCACCTGCAGCAGGGGTCCGAAATATTCCTCGTCCGGAAGGTCCGCTACCCCGGTAACTTCCACGATACCTGGGGTGAGGAAGGCCGGGCCCTTGGGGTGCTTCCGGACCGGGGCCAGCGCCTTGCCGCCCAGGGACAGCAGGCGGTCCTGGGCCGCCAGCAGGCGGTCGGCGGCGGCCGGGGAGATGACGGGGCCCAGGAAGGGCTCGGGGGAATCGCCGGGGGCCCCCACCCGCAGCTTCGGCAGCAGGGCCAGCAGGGCGTCCAGGTGGCGGTCGCCCTCCGGGCCCTGCGGCAGGATGAGCCGCCGGGCGCAGACGCAGCGCTGGCCCGAGGTGATGTAGGCGCTCTGCACCGCCAGGTGGGCCGAGGCCGCGGCGTCGGAGCAGTCCCAGACGACGAGCGGATTGTTCCCGCCCATCTCCAGGGCGAGGATCCGGCCGGGCTTGTCGGCGGAGAGGCGGTTCAGGGCCGCGCCGGCGGCGAAGCTCCCGGTGAAGAAGAGCCCGTCGATTCCGGAATGCCCCGCCAGCGCCGCGCCCGTGCCGCGCCCGCCCTGGACCAGGTTGAGCACGCCCCGCGGCAGCCCCGCCTGGGCCCACAGGTCGGTGGTCATCTCCCCCACGCCGGGAGTGAGCTCGCTGGGCTTGTAGACCACGGTGTTGCCGGCCAGGAGGGCCGGCACGATGTGGCTGTGGGGCAGGTGGCCCGGCAGGTTGAAGGGTCCCAGCACCGCGGCCACGCCGTGGGGCCGGAAGCGCTTCACGGCCGTGAAGCCGGCCTGATCGAAGCGCGCCTCGGAGCTGCGCTCCTTGTAGGCCTCCAGGGAATTGGCCACCTTGGCGATCATGGTCTCGACCTCCTGGCGGGCCTCCCAGCGCGGCTTGCCTGTCTCGAGGCTGATGCGCTCCAGCAGGGCGTCCAGGTTCTGGCGCAGGTTGCCGGCGAAGGCGTGCAGGAATCCGGCGCGGCGTTCCACGGGAAGATCGGCCCAGGCGGGGAACGCCTTGCGGGCCGCCGCCACGGCGGCGTCGACCTCGGCGGGCGTGGCCTCGCGCCCGGTCCAGGCGAAGGCGCCGGCGGACGGATCGAGCGAGGAGAACTCCGGACCCTCGCCCGGGGCCCACTTGGCTGCGATGAAGTGGCCGCGGGATTGGATCATCGTGCGAACCGCCTTTCTTCCGCTTGTGCCATCCGTGCCGCTTCCGCCTCACCCGCCGCGGACCGCCCCGGGTAGCGCCGGGTGAAAAGCCCCGCAGGGGACACAGGCGCCCATCCCCTCCTCATAATATCTCCTTGCCCGTGCCGGGCCTCAAGGGGGCGATGCGGACCGGGTCGCCCTTCTTGACCTTGAGGGCGGCGGCGGTCTCCTTGGTGATCTGGATGCCCTTGCCGGGGACGATGGCCAGCGGGCCGGCGCAGGCGCGGTAGCCGTGGGCGTAGGTGTTGGAGAGGATGAAGGGATCGCTCTCGATGGCGTTGCCGGACACCTTGTACACCACGGTGGCGCGGCTCTCGCGCACGGTGCGGATCTCGTCGGTGGCGCAGCTCACGATGGGGCCGCCCTCGAAGATGTCCACCATGCCCGCGAAGGCGAAGCCCTCGCCCTCCAGGAGGCGGAGGGCGGGCCGGGAGTCGGGGTGCACCTCGCCGATCACGTCCTGGGCCGCCTTGGGCAGGATGGGGATGTAGATGGGATGCTTGGGCATGAGGTCGGCGATGAAGCGCTTGTCGCGCATCACCATGGAGTCGGCCTTGGACAGGGACACTTCGAAGAAGTGGTGGCCCAGGGCGTCCCAGAAGGGCGATCCGCCCTTCTCGTCGATGACGCCGCGCATCTCGGCCAGGACCACGGGATCGAAGTAGCGGCGGTGGTCGGCGATGAACACGAAGCGCGACAGGCTGAGCAGGCGCCCGTTCAGGCCCTGGCGGAAGGCCGGGGCCAGGAACAGGCTGCCGATCTCGGAGGGGCCGTTGTGCTCCATCACCAGGTGCAGGGTGCGGATCTCCTTGCGCACGTTGAGCACGCGGCTCTCGTGCACGGTGGTCTCCATGCGGTAGGCGTAGAAGGGCTCGTAGCCGCCCACCTTGGAGAACAGGCCCGAGGTCCCCACCACGGCGCCGCTCTCGAGGTCCTCCATCACGAACAGGTAGGTCTCGCCGCCCGGCCTGTCGGCCATGCGGGCGAAGCCCCGCTGGCTCTCGTCGATGCGCCGCTGCAGCAGCTCCCGGTCATGGGGCAAAGTGGTGAGCCCCACGCCCGTCTTGGAGGAGAGATCGAGCAGGGAGTCGATGTCGCCGGGGGCCACGGGGCGGATGATCACCATGTCAGCCGGCCCCCTTGCGGGCGCCCTGCGCCGGCGCGTCCCCGGGGGCCTGTCCGCCGGTCGCGGGAGCCGCTGCCGCGGCCGCGGCGGTGGCGACCAGGGCTTCCTCGATCAGCGGGAACGCGGCGTCGATGTCCCGCTCCTCGATGGCCCCCACCGGAAGCAGGAAGCGGGCCCGCGCGGGCCGGCTCCCGGCGATGAAGCCGATGACGCCGGCGTCGAAGAGCCGGCGCAGGAATTTGGCGCAGAGATCGGGATCGCCGCCCAGGGGGGTGAAGGCGAGCATGCCGCCGCAGCCGAAGGGGCCGGCGGCCAGGCCGGGGCGGCGCGCGGCCAGGTCCGCGAGCTTGCCGCGGAAGTGCCGGGCCAGGCGCATGATGCGCCCGTCGGGGCCGAGGAAGCCCTCCTTCTCGATGACGTCCAGGATGGCCAGGGCCGACCGGATGGCCACGGAGGGGGCGGTGAAGGTCTGGCTGACGAGGCCCGGCCTGGGCTGGTACTCGGCCGTGACCAGGGTGGCGCAGGCCTGGCTCAGCTTGCCCAGCGAGACCGCGTCCACGAATTCGTCGAGGCCGAAATGCTGGAAGGCGAACAGCTCCGAGGTGCGGCCGAAGGTCTGGATCTCGTCCATGAGGATGGCCACCTTGGACTCCCGCAGCACGGTCATCAGGGCCCGGAAGAAACCGGCGTCACCGGCGAGGTACCCCCCGCCCTCTCCTTGGATGAGCTCGAAGATCATCAGGGCATGGCCCCCCGGATGCCGCGCCAGGTGGCCCTTGAGGACCTCGACCGCGCGGGCGGTGCTCTCCGCGGGGCGGGCCTCGTCGAAGAAGGGCACGTAGTCGACGGACACGGTCTCGGGCAGGCCCTGGCGGTAGGCGGCCTTGTCGGTGACCTGGGACAGCACCATGGTGCGCCCGGCGAAGCAATGGTCGAAGGCCAGGATGCGGTGGGCGGGATGCTTCTTCTGGAACAGGGCCTTGAGGGCGTTCTCGTTGGCCATGGCCCCGCTGCTGGTGAGGAAGCCGTGGGCCAGCTTGGCGCCGCGGCCACCGCCCCGGTTTGCGGCCGCGAGCAGCCGGCGCAGCAGCTCCTCGCTCAGGGCGTTCTGCTGCAGGTTGCCCTGCATCACGGTGTTCTCCAGGGCGGCGTCCACGCCGGCCTCGAGGAGGGCCGGATGGTTGTGGCCCAGGTAATGCACGCCGATGCCGGTGATGAAGTCGTACTTCACGCTGCCGTCGGCCAGCTCCACCAGGGGGCCGCGGCCCAGCCCGCTGCCCAGGTAGGGGTAATAGAGGGAAGCCCCCCGTTCCGCGGCGAAGCGGGCCAGGGTCTCCTCGTACCCCCTGCGCAGGTCCGGGTCCGCCGGACGCGGACCGGTGAGGCCGGCCTGGTGCTCGGCCAGCGCCTCCCGCAGGAGGCGTTTCGCCTCGGTTACCCTCGGATCCTTGGCCAGGCCGCCGGCCGCAAGCTCACCTTTCACGTCGCTCCTCTCCCCGTCCATCCCCGTCCATGCGCGCCTGCCGGGCGCCGCCCTCGGGCCGGCACCGACTTCAGGCCGGCTCCGCCCCCGGGACCTTGTCGCTTCTCGCGCCGCCCGCTCCATCCGGTCCGCCCGCGCCGTTCTCCCCGCCGGAGGATGCGGACGCATCCGCCTTCGCCTCAGCCTGTGCCGCCGCGCGCGCCGCTGCCACCGCGGCCGCCTTGGAGGCCGCCGTCCGGGAGGCCCGGGTTCCCCGCTTCGTCTCCGCCACGGGAAGCGGGGGCCTTTCGGCCAGCGCCGGGGGAGGCCAGGACATCCCGCCCGTGGCCAGCTGGAAGAGGAGCAGGGCCGCGAGCCGCGCCCGCTCCGGCAGGCTGGCCAGGTCGAGGTATTCCTCGCCGCTGTGGATGTTGCCGCCGCGGGCCCCCAGGGTGTCCACGTTGGGCAGCCCCGCGGCCGCCAGCTTGTTGCCGTCGCTGACGCCGCCGCTGTCTTCCCAGCGGATGGCGAGGCCCAGCTCGCCGCCGCAGGCGGCGACCATCTTCTGCAGGCCCAGGCCCGGCCCCTCCGGCACCTTGGGCGGGGAGAGGAAGGCGCCGTCGATTTCCAGGGAATAGCCGTCGCGGTTGTTGAACTCCTCCACCGCCTGGCGCAGCCAGGCCTCCGACTCGGACTGGTCGTCCCCGGAGCGCACCCGCAGGTTGAAGCGCGCCAGGGCCAGGTCCGGCACCCGGTTCACGGGCCCTCCGCCCTCCACCTTGCCCACGTTCACGGAGATGCCGCTCTGGGATCGGCCGAAGCGATCCAGGTCCACGATGAATTCGGCCAGGGCGCTCACCGCATTGCGCCCCAGGTGGGGATCCCGGCCCGCATGGGCGGCCCGCCCCCGCATCACGGCGGTGAAATTTCCCGACCCCTTGCGCCCCGACACCAGGCTCCCGTCCGGCAGGCTGGGCTCGAACAGGAGGCCCAGGTGGTTGCGCTCCGCGGCTTCGCGCAGGTAGGGCAGCGAACCGGGGCTGCCGATCTCCTCGTCGGGATTGAGCAGAACCTCCCAGCCGAGGCCTGCGGCATGCGGGCTGCTCTCCAGGGCTTCCAGGGCCTTCAGCAGGATGACGATGCCTCCCTTGGCGTCGGCCCCGCCGGAACCGCGCAGGATCCGCCGCTGCCCGGAGCCTTCGGGCCCCTCGGTCACGATCGCGGCGGCCATGGGGGAATCGTCGCCGTAGACCACGTCGTAGTGGATTCCCAGGAACACCTGCAGAGGGGCCCCCGGCCGCTTGCGGAACCGCAGCGCCTTGCCGAGGGGAACGTCCTTGGGATGTCCGTTGCTGTCGATGACGCGTTGAGGCTTGAGCTCGAGCTCCTCCGCATCGGCGCCCAGGCCGGCGAAGGCGGTTTTGAGGGCCTCCGCCATGCGGGACAGGCCCTCGATGTCATAGGTCCCGGAACGGATGTCCACCCAGCGGGTGACGAGCTCCTCCATGACCCCGGATTGGCCCCCGATAGCATCCAGGTAAGGGGCGAATGCACGCATGGATACCCCTATAATTCGAAAAAATCCCCAATAAAGTCAAGGAATTCACCACAAATGGCGTACTTGATGGTTTCTCGGCAACAACGAAGCAGACCAGATTGGGGGTGGTTCTATGAACGAGGGACCCGCGCACCGGCGGAAGCCGGTAAGCGGGCATGGCGAGAAACTTATCCCTTTGCGCGCAGCGCATTGGGGAAAGTTTCCGTTCTCAACTAGGGCAAAGTTTCCGTTAAAATAAGAGAGGCCCGGCGAATCGCCGGGCCCCCCTGCGGGTTTTCATTTTATTGAGGGGGTACCGCATGATTATACCCGCCCCAGCGCAGGCCCCTGACCTGCTCACGGAAACGAGTGTAGGGGGTGGCGGCCGGAGGCAACAAGTCAAAACACCTTCAATCTTGAGATTTAATGAAGGATCCAGTCGCCCAAATATTCAAAGAAATCCAGATCGGCAACTGGGAAATTCCCTGCCTACTTATGATAGGAGGGTCGATTCCGAACGCTCTTGGGGAAGAGCCACGGAAATAGTGGGGATACTTCCGACTGTTACCAGTTCTCTTCTCTTATTCTCCCTTACCGTTAAAGGGAGATGCGGTAGCGCCCCAAAGGCGGTAACCACCCCTCCGCACCCTCCCCGGGTCAGCGGATGGCGAGCCAGGCGGCCGAGTCCGGGCCGCCCCTCGGCATCTCCCCCATGTCGCGAGGGCCTTCCATGGGAAGGCCCTCGCTGTTTGCGCAACTGCGCCAATGGGCCCCGATTTCTTAATTTTCCATCATGCTCACTCATTTGGACGAAAAGGGCCAGCCCACCATGGTGGACGTCGGGGGCAAGGCGGTCACCCGTCGGGAGGCGATTGCCCAAGCCCTCGTGAAACTGCCGCCCGAGGTGCGCGCCCATCTCAAGGACGGCGAAATCAACGGGAAGAAGGGCCCGGTCTTCCAGACCGCGGTGGTGGCCGGCATCATGGCCGCCAAGAAGACCTCCGAGCTGATACCGCTGTGCCATCCCCTTCCGCTGGACAGCTGCGCCATCCGCATCGACGTCAACGAGCGGCATGAGGCCGTGATCGAATGCCGCGCCGTGACCCATCACAAGACCGGCGTGGAGATGGAGGCCCTGACCGGCGCCTCGGTCGCCGCGCTCACCCTCTACGACATGTGCAAGGCCATGTCCCATCACCTGGTGATCGCGGAGGTGCGCCTGCTGGAGAAGACGGGGGGGAAGAGCAATTACCGGGATCCGGGCCCGCGGGAGGTTTCCACGCGGGAAAGCCTGGGGCCAAGGGATCCGGCGGACTGATCCGCCCGCGCCGCGAGCCGTACCCATGCCTCCCCCGCTCGACCACGATTCCGCTTCTCCCCTCGCCGCCCCCGGTTCCGGCTCCGCCGCCGAGCCGGCGGTCCTCTACGGGCTGGTCCTGGCCGGCGGCGAAAGCGTGCGCATGCGGCAGGACAAGGCCCTGCTCGCCTATCACGGCAAGCCCCAGGCGCTCCACGCCTTCGAGCTGCTCTCCGCCCGCTGCCGGCAGGTCTTCCTGTCCTGCCGCCCCGGCCAGGCCGGACGGCCGGGCCTGGAGGTCCTGCCGAAGCTGCTGGACGCAAATGACTGCCCCGGGCCCCTGGCCGGCATCCTGACTGCGCTGGAGGCCCGTCCCGGCGCCGCCTGGCTGGTGGCCGCCTGCGATCTCCCCTTCCTCGACGCCTCGGCCGTGGACGCGCTCATCGCCGGCCGGGACCCCGTCCGCATGGCCACCGCCTTCGCGAGCCCCCCGGAGGCGCGCTCCGCCGAAGGGCCGAAACGCCACGGCTCCCGTAACATAGCGGATACTTCCGGCGATCCTTCGCGGCCGCGGCTGCGGGATTTGCCCGACCTCGGCCTGGGGCCCGGGGGGGCCCTTCCCGAGCCGCTCTTCGCCATCTACGAGCCGGCCATGGGTCCCCGGATCCGCGAGCTCATGGCCCTCGGCCTGGACTGCCCGCGCCGCGCCATCGTCAAATCTCCCTGCCGCATCCTTCCCGCCCCCGGGACGCGCGTCCTGGAGAACGTCAACCTCCCGGAGGAGTATCTCCGCGCTATGGGGGACCTGTCCGGCCGGCCGCCCGGGCCCGCGGCATGACCCGCGCCTGACTCCGGATCTGCCCCGGCCGGGATTCCGTCCGACAACCGCCTGATTTCCGTCCCCCGAAGGCGCTATAATGGGAAGGACCATGCGCCCCCCTTCCCCGACTCCGACCCTGGCCCAGGCCCCGTGCCGGAGAGCGTGCAGCCTCCGCCTTCTGGTCCTGCTTCCCCTCCTGCTGGCCTGCGCGGCGCCGCTCCGCGCCGGCGTGCTCGGCGACGATCTGAACGAGGACGAAGGCGCCGACTACGTCAGCCTGCCGAAGCTGCGCCTCAGCGTGGAGGCTGGCCTGAGCCAATGGCTCATGCCCGATGATTCCAACTTCACCAAGGCGGGGAAGCGATACGCGGACGATCAGCAGTCGGGCCGCGATATGTCCGCGGACGTGGTGTACTATTTCCTGCCCCGCGGAGGCGCGGGGCTCACCTGGATCTGGTTCATTTCCCGCACCAGCGCCGACGATATCGTGTTCCACCCCGGCGACTCCCCTATGGACGTCGAGGAGCGCCTCTCCATCTATTACATCGGCCCTTCGTTCTGGACGCGGGTGCGCGCGGGCCGTTACGGCCTGATCCATGCCGGGTTCGGCGGCGGCTACCTCCACGTGCTGGACACCTGGACCGCCGACGGCGAGGCCGTGCGGGTGGAGGCCAAGTCCTACGCCTTCGTCACGTCCATAGGCTGGGACTATTCATTCCTGCGCTACCTGGGTCTCGGCCTCAACGGCCGCTTCGTGTTCTCCACGGTCCAGGAATGGACCCGCAACGGCGAGCGCATCCGTGTCGTGCAGCCCGAAGAAAAGAATTGGTGGAGCAATTGGCCGCTGTACCGTCTCGAATTGAACGCGGGGGTGAGGGTCTTCCTTTAGGC
>CBILQL010000101.1:0-10912 GCA_966238865.1 uncultured bacterium | reverse complement strand
CGCAGCTCATCCCTCAGGATCCGCGGCAGCAGGAAATGCGACCGGATGCGCTCCTTGGCGGCGGCCCCGAATGCGCGGGAAGCTTCCGGATCGCGCAGAAGTTCGACCATGCGGCTCGCGCATTCCCCGGTGGTATCGACCAGGTACCTTTCATGTCCCGGCGGGTATTGCATGGGAATTCCCCCCGCCCGTCCGCATACCATCGGCTTGCCTTTCCAGAAGGATTCGGACACCACCAGGCCGAACCCTTCCCGCAGGGATTTCTGGATGACCAGGTCGGCCGCGCGTTGGAAGGCATTGACTTCCAGGTTTCCCACGCCGGCGAGATTGGTGAATACCTGGATATCCGGGTCCGAGAACGTATCCTCCTGCACCTGGGCGAGCAGGTTCCAGCCCTCGGGATCATCCCCCGCCATGGCTCCAATCAGCGCCAGCTGCAGTCCTGGAACCTCTTCCCTGGCCTGCCGAAATGCTGCCACGGCTCCCATGGGGTCCTTCCAGGGATCGAAGCGGGACACCTGGAGGACCAGGGGGCGGCGCAGATCCATGCCGGCATTCGCGACCACCTCCCGGCAGAACCCTTCGGGCAGTTCCATGTTCTTGGCCGAAAAGGGATCGATGGCAGGAGGTATGATGGAGATGCGCGGTTTCGCCAATCCCGGAAGGATGAAGTCCTCCATGGTGAACACGGCGGCATCGTATTCCTGGAGGTATGGAATGATGAACTCCGCGGCTCCCGGACCCGGGGAGGACGTGTCGATATGGCACCGCCAGATCCATCTGGCCCCTCTGCGGCCGGCGACATCCCGGAACGCCGCAGGCTGCGGATCGTGGACGACTATGATGTCGTACTCGCTTTTCAGGAGGAGGGCGCTTTCCCGGTTCACGGACAGATAGAGCTCCCGCTCTTCTTCCGAGATGCCGTCGCTGCCGCCCTGGAGCGCATTATGCAGGGCCTTGGTGATGGCGAAGAAGCGGGGCGATCCCATCATCACCCGCCAATCCGCCTGGATGCCCACCGCCCTGGAGAAAGGGACATGCCGGAAAAGGAGCTCGGCGACCCCTCCTCCGAAGCTCGTCGAATTCAGGTGGCAGACGCGCAATCCCTTCAAATCGCCCGCCAGGGCCTCGACCTCTTCCATGAGGGCGTCGCCGGCCGCTTCCCGGAACCTTTCCAGCCGGGTGAAAGGCGCGCCGGAGAACCTGGCTATCGACACGCTGGACAACATGGGTCGTAGTAAACAATATTTCCGTCATAAGGATCGCATCTGAAAACAGTCCATGGGGAATCGGATAGTGGAGGAGATTCTCGCGGTGCCTGGCGGGGGCCTGTATGTCGAAGCTGGAGGAGGCTTGCGAGCGGCCTGCCTCCGGACCCCGCAATTCTTCCATCCGTAGGCCAATGGTATGAAGACTACCACCGGGCCGCAAAGGAATCGGGTATCTGTTCCCCGGAATCAGGCCATTTCCGATCACAGCACCGGGATAGGAGCGTGCGATGCATGAATTCGACATGCTGGCCGAGGATTCCCACTTGCTGTCCCTGGTGCTCGAAACGCTCCCCGTAGGGGTCTGGATTATGGACTCTCAAGGCAGGATCATCCATGGGAATCCGGCCGGGCGCAGGATATGGGCCGGAGCGAAGCTGGTCGGTGTCGATGAATTCGGCGAGTACAAGGGCTGGTGGGCGGACACGGGAGCGCCCATCGAAGCCCATGATTGGGCGGCTGCCCGCGCCATAGAGAAGGGGGAGACGTCCGTCGAAGAGGTCATCGACATCGAATGTTTTGACGGGACCCGCAAGACCATCCTCAATTCCGCGATGCCGATCAGGAACGGGGACGGAAAGGTGGTCGGAGCGATCATCGTCAACCAGGATATCACGGAAAAGAGCCGCCTGGCCAAAGACCGGGAGAATCTGATAGCGAAATTGGAGAAGGCATTGGCAGATGTGAAGACCCTGTCGGGCCTGCTGCCGATCTGCGCGTTCTGCAAAAGAATACGCGACGAGAAGGGCGCTTGGCATCCGGTCGAGAACTATATCCACGCGAGGACGGCTACGGAGTTCAGCCATGGCATCTGTCCGGACTGCATGGGCAAGTTCTACCCGGATTTCGCGGGAAAGTTGTCCGGCGAGAACAAGGGCGCGTCCTGACATTTCAGCAGGAAGCCTGGGAACTGATGCTTGTCGGGCGGAAGACGGGAGGACAGGATGAGGATCCTCGTCGGGTATGACGGCTCCAAGGCGGCGGATCGGGCTTTGCAGGGCCTGGCGCATGCCGGGCTGCCCGCACGAGCGGAAGCCTGGGTCATGGCGGCGGTTGCCCCCTGGCCGGAAGCGGCTTCCGAGGCCTGGGCCTGGGGGCAGTACGGGGCTTACGCGGGGGAGATCATGGAGGATGCCATCAAGGGTGCGCAGGGCCTCGCGGACAAGGCGGTCCGCAAGCTCCGGGCAGGGTTCCCGGCCTGGAAGGTGGAAGGCGGGACGAGCGTGGGAAGCCCCGCCCAAGTGCTCCTGGACAAGGCAGACGACTGGAAGCCCGATCTCATCGTGGTAGGCTCCCACGGGAGGAGCGGCCTCGGCAGGCTGGTGCTCGGAAGCGTCTCGCTCCGGGTCCTCCACCATGGGAAGACAGATGTCCGGATATCCCGTTCCAGGACCGGCAGGCGAAAAGCCGCGCCGGTGAGAATCCTGTTGGGGATGGACGGGAGTACCGGCTCCGAGCGGGCCCTGGCAGCCATTCTGGCGAGGCCGTGGCCCGAGAAAACAGCGATCCGCGTGCTGGCAGTTGTCAATTGGCGCGACTTCCCCTCCCCGATGCTCAAGGCGGGGAGCCGCCCCGCCAGCGAGAAGGCGCGCGGCGACTTGAGGACCTGGATCGAAGAGAAGGTGGAATCCGCCGCGGAGAGGCTGGGCCGGAAGGGTCTGGAGGCCTCCCAGGACGTCCTCCTGGGCGACCCCCGGCGCGTGATTCCGAGGGAGGCCGGGACTTGGAAGGCGGATTGCGTGTTCGTCGGTTCGCGAGGCCTGAACGCCGTCGATCGATTCCTCATCGGCAGCGTTTCCTCCGCGGTCGCCGCGCGCGCGCCCTGCTCGGTGGAGGTCGTCCGGAAGGAGCATGATACGATCCGGGCAGGGAGCGCGGGATCGCCTCGCCGGTGAAACGGCCGCACATGACGGGTCCGGGCCTGATAGCAGCCCTGGCCATGGCCGGGATCGTCCTGCATTTCCTGCTGACGTGGATGCGGGGCCCGGAGGCGCCGCGGCCGGGGCTGTCCGTTCCCGACCTCCCATTGGCGGCGGTGATGGTTCTCGGCGGCCTTCCCCTGCTGCTGGAACTGGGACGGAAGATCCTGAGGCGCGAATTGAGCGCGGACGTGCTGGCGGGACTGTCCATCGTGACAGCGGCCCTGCTGGGCCAATACCTCGCCGGCGCCATCGTGGTCTTGATGCTTTCCGGCGGTCGGGCGCTGGAATCCCGCGCCGTGCGCAACGCCTCTTCGGCGCTGGACGCCCTGGCGAAGCGCATGCCGGCTTTCGCCCACCTGGATAGGGAAGGCGCCCCTGAGGACGTCCCTCTCGACCAACTTCGCATCGGGGACAAGGTGATCGTGATGCCCCATGAGTCCTGCCCGGTGGACGGAATCGTGCTCGCCGGCGACGGAACCATGGACGAGTCCTACCTCACCGGAGAGCCTTACCTCCTGCACAAGGGGCCCGGCTCCCGGGTCCTTTCGGGAGCTGTGAACGGCGAGACGGCCCTGACCGTGCTGGCCGAGGCCCAGCCCGGCGATTCCCGCCACGCGAAAATCATGCGGGTGATGAAGGACTCGGCCCAGGCCCGCCCGAAGCTGCGGCGGGTCGGAGATCGGCTCGGGGCGGTTTTCGCTCCCGTCGCCCTCCTGATCGCGATTGGAGCGTGGGCCGCGAGCGGAGAGGCCGGGCGCTTCCTGGCCGTGCTCGTCGTCGCCACGCCCTGCCCCCTGCTCATCGCCATTCCCGTGGCGGTCATAGGATCCATCTCCCAATGCGCGAAGCGCGGGATCATCATCAAGGATCCGGCGGTCCTGGAGAAGGTGGGCATCTGCCGGACGGCCATTTTCGACAAGACCGGCACCCTCACCTACGGCCGCCCGGTGCTGGTGGAGGCGTCGGCGGCGCCCGGCGTACCGGTGGAGCAGACCCTGGCCGATGCGGCGTCCCTGGAGCGCTATTCCCGGCATCCGCTCGCGGGCGCCATGCTGAAGGCGGCGGAAGAGAAGGGGCTGGCCCTGGGCCAGGCCGACGAGATCCGCGAGATTCCCGGAAGGGGGCTGGCGGGAAAAGTGCAGGGCCGGGAGGTGCGGATCACCGGACGCAGGCAGTTCCTGGCGGAGAAACCCGGGCAGGCGTCCCTGCTGCCGCCGTCCGCCGGCGGCCTGGAATGCGTGGTGCTGCGGGACGGCGCGTATGCGGCGACCTTCCAGTTCCGGGACGCTCCCCGGGCCTCGGGCGCCCCGTTCGTGCGGCATCTGGGCCCCAAGCACCGCTTCCGACGGATCCTGCTGGTTTCCGGCGACCGCGAGTCCGAGGTCCGCTACCTGGCCGAGCAGGTCGGGATCACCGAAATCCACGCGAGCCAGACCCCGGAGCAGAAGCTCGATCGGGTCCGCGCGGAGACCCGGCTGGCCCCGACCCTGTTCATGGGCGACGGGATCAACGATGCGCCGGCATTGACCGCCGCCACGGTGGGGATCGCCTTCGGGCAGAACAGCGACGTCACCTCCGAGGCCGCGGGAGCGGTGATCCTGGAAAGCTCCCTGCAGAAGGTGGACGAACTGCTGCACACAGGCCGCAGGATGCGCGCTCTGGCACTGCAAAGCGCCGTGGGAGGTCTGCTCCTGAGCTTCGCCGGGATGTGGGCGGCGGCCTTCGGATACCTCACGCCGGTGGCCGGTGCCGTCGTCCAGGAGGGCATCGACCTGCTCGCCATCCTGAATGCGCTGCGCATCGTCCTGCCGCCGCGCATGCGGTTCGATTTCTAGGGAAGCCGGCCGTCCCCACCTGAGAAAGTTCGTCATCCCCTGTCTCCGTGAATTATATTACGACTGCGATCCGATTCCGGATGAGCGTACCATCGACAATTCCATAACTCTTCCTCGAGGTTCATATGACCCATTTGAGGATGATTCCGATGTATATCGGACTGCTCATGGCCGGCGGTTTCGCCGCTCCCTATCATGGCGACACCTTGACGCTGCGACAGCCGGATGGATCCCTGGTCCAGGCGCGGGCTTTCGGCGACGAGTTCTACGTGCGCCTGGAAAGCCTGGATGGATACACTTTGACGCAAGACCCGGTGACGCGATGGTTCCAATACGCCGAGCTGGATACGGCGGCCTCGAAGTTCGTTTCCACCGGAGTCGTTTATTCGGGGAGCACGGCCCGCGGCGCGGCCCGCTCGCCTGCCTCCCAGGCTCCGCGGAGACTTGCCAAGGGACAAACCCTCCCCGAACAGGCATGGCGTGCCAGGCGCGCCGAAAACCACTCTTCGTTAATGGGGAGCCGTCCCCAGGCGCGGTCCGGATTCTCCGCTCCGGAACCGGCGGCCACGATCGGAGAAATCCGCGGGTTGACCCTGCTGGTGGATTTCGCCGATGACCCGGCAACCATACCCCAAAGCCGGATCGATAGTTTCCTCAACCAGCCGGGCTATTCCGGGTACGGGAACAACGGTTCCATCCGGGATTATTTCCGGGACGTTTCCGGAGGCCAGGTGACGTATGTGAATACGACCGCCGCGTATTACCGCGCCCAGAATCCCAAGACCTACTATACCAATTCCGTCTACCCGCTGGGAGAGAAAGCACGGGAACTGGCTCTGGAGGCGTTGCTCTACCTGGATGCCCAAGGTTTCGATTTCTCCACTTTGTCGAGGGATGATTTCGGGAACATCCGCGCCCTCAACATACTCTATGCCGGCTATATCCAGAACGCATGGTCCGAAGGCTTATGGCCGCACCAGGGCTGGATGGGCTCGGTTTTCGCCGCAGACGGGGTGACCAGCGGGGCCTACCAGATTTCCAACCTCGGAAACGAACTCACCATGGCCACGTTCTGCCATGAAAACGGACATATGCTGTTCGGGTGGCCCGACTTGTACGATTACACCTACGAGTCGCTCGGCGTCGGGGACTACTGCCTCATGGCCTACCAGGGATCGAGCCTCAATCCCGTTCCTCCCAATCCCTACCTGCGGAAGCTCGCCGGCTGGGAACCGGGAACGATCATCCCCTCCCTTCCGGGTTCGGCGACCTACACGCATGTTTCCAATTCCTATTCCCATTTCCGATTCGAGAATCCCGCGGCACCCGGCGAATCCTTCCTGATCGAAAGCCGGCGCCGGGAGGGACGCAATGCGAGCCTCCCGGACGAAGGCTTGATCGTATGGCATGTCGACGAGTCCGGCAGCAATGATTATCACGACAGGACCCCGGAAAGGCATTACAAGGTCTCCGTGGAACAGGCCGACGGCCTGTTCGAATTGGAGCGCGGAACGGGCTTCAGCGGGGACGGGGATCTGTTCCACGCCGGGTACCGCGCGGAATTCGCCGATTGGACCGTGCCGGATTCCAGGTGGTGGTCCGGGGAGCGATCCGGCCTCAGCCTCGTGAACATCGGGCCCGTGGGCGCCTCCCAGAGCTTCACCGTGCAGGCCGGGGGCTATCCCGCCGTCGACATCGGCAACCCGGGCGTGGCGGGCACGGTGACCGAGGCCGGCGGGACGGTGGTTCTCGAGGGCGGCGGCTCGGACATCTGGGGTTCGGCGGATCAATTTTTCTTCCGCTTCGGGACCCTCCGGGGGGATGGCGAGGTCATCGTCCGCATCCAGAGCCTGGAGAACACCCACATGTGGGCCAAGGCCGGTGTGATGATCCGCGAGAACACGAGCGCGGGCTCGCGCAACGCCTTCATGGCCATCTCCCCCGCCAGCGGCATCACGCTGCAGAGCCGCTCCGCGGCGAACGGGTCCACCGTCAGCGTGTTGACGCCGGGCACGCCCCCGCGCTGGCTCAGGCTCGTGCGGCGCGGGAGCAACTTCGCGGGCTACCATTCCTTCGACGGCGTCGCCTGGACAGCCTTCGGGACGGCCGTGGTTCCCATGGGCGAATCCGCCCTGGCCGGAATCGCGGTCACCTCCCATTCCAATGCGACCCTGGCGTCGGCGGTTACGACCGGGTTCAGGATTCTCCCGTCCCCCTGGAAGGCTTCCAATCTCGGGACCCCGGCCCTTTCCGGTTCCTATGCCTACGGGCCCAGCGACGACTCCTGGACCGTGCGCGGCGCCGGTACGGACATCTGGTACATCGCGGATCAGGGATACTACCTGCAGCAGCCCTTCACCGGCGAAGGGCGTCTCATCGCCCGGGTGAAATCCCTGGTCAACACCGCGCCCGGCGCCAAGGCCGGCCTGATGATCCGGTCCTCCCTGGCCGCCGGCTCGGCCAATGTCTTCATGGGAATCTCCGCCGCCGAGGGCGCCACCTTCCAGCGCCGCACCACGAACGGCGGCACCACCTCCTCCACCAAGCAGGCCGGTCTGGTCGCCCCACGCTGGGTCAAACTGGAAGCGCGCAACGGGTCCTTGATCGGGTCCCAGAGTGCGAATGGAACGGCCTGGACCGAGGTGGCCCGCGTCGCGGCCTCCTTCCCCTACGCCATGGGAGGGCTGGCGCTCACCTCGCACAATGCCGGGCAGCTCACCACTGCGGTGTTCGACAAGGTGGACATCCGGCGCGGCTTCCCGGATCTGATCGTATCCGTATTCGGCCGTACCGAAATCTCAGGGAACGGAAACGGCGAAATCAATCCCGGAGAAGAGTTCTATTTGGACGTGGGGTTGCAAAACGTCGGGACGGACACGGCTAAAGGGGTCATTGCCGACCTCAGCTCCACGCTTTCCTGCCTCACCTTTGTGAGCGGGACCGCAGCCTACGGAGATATAGCCCCGGGCAGTTTTTCCTCCAGGCAATCCTTTCGCATGCGCGTGTCTGCGAGTTGTCCCGCGCAGGATACGGAACTGCGCCTGCGCCTGGCCGACGCCTTCGGCGAACGCTGGGAGCGATCCATCACCCTCCAGATCAAAGTTTCCGCCTCCGTGAGCGGCACGGTGCGCTCTCCGGCCGGGCCTCCGCCTCCGGGAGCCTTTGTCGAGTGCGCCAGCTTCCCCTACTACGACTTCATAACCGGCATCACGGCCAACCCCGACGGGACCTACATCATCGAGAGGCTCCCGCCCGATGAGTACATCTGCCGCGCCTGGGCGCCCGATTATCCGGACACCCCTTCGGTACGGTTCACGCTTCCCCCTTCCAGGACCGGGGTGGATTTCCTCCTGTCCCGCCCCCTGGCCACGGTGGCGCCCGCCTCCTTCGACGAAACGCTGGGCTCTGGGCAAAGCCGCTCGGTTCCCATGACGATTTCCAACCCCGGCGACGCGACCCTCAGCTTCAATGCCTTCAATCTCCAGGCCGGGTATGTCTGGCGGGATTCCGACGCCCCGGGCGGGCCGGTTTTCTCCTGGACCGATATCCGGGCCACCGGCGTGCGCCTCGCCATGACCGACGGCATGTATGGGAGCTTGGGGTTCAGGACCCTGGGATTTTCCTTCCCCATGTACGGGAGCGCCTACAGGAGCCTTGTGGTCTTCCCGACCGGCTATGTCGCGTTCACGGAGGGTATTCCCTTTTCCTACAATGTCCGCATGCCCGAGCCCTATGCGCCGCCCAACATGATCGCCGGATTCTGGGATGAGATCTGGCCCGAAGGCACCCAGGGCGCCATCTATTTCCAGGAGTACGGCGATCGGGCTGTGATCCAATACGACCAGTTACCCCGTTATTTGGGAGCCGGCACGTATACTTTCCAGATCGTCCTGTACCGGGACGGGACAATCCGCTTCAATTACAAGACCATGGCGGAGACGAACAGCGCCACCGTTGGCATCCAGAATGCGGCCCGGGACCGCGCGGTCAACATCGTCACCGATGCACCCTACGTGAAGGACAATTTCACTGTGGAGATCAAGCCGACCGCGAAGGACTGGCTCACCGTTTCGCCCGCATCCGGCACGGTAGGCCCCGGGTCTTCCCGTAGCCTCTTGGTGACCCTGGATGCGGCAGGCCTCCCGGCCGGTCCATACAAGAGCGAAGTGATGGTGACGCATAACGTCTTCAACAAGGCGCCGTTCATCCTGCCCGCGCAGTTGACAGTCCAGGGGAGCGCGGGAGGCGTGCGCCGGCAGGTGTGGACCGGCGTCGTCGGGAGCACCTTGGCCCCGCTGCTGCATCTGAGCACCTATCCCAATTCGCCGACATTCACGGAAATCATTCCGGGGTTCGAATCGCCCCGCAACTATGCGGACAATTTCGGGGAGAAATTGAGCGCCTATATCGTTCCGCCCGTCACCGGGGACTACACCTTCTGGATCGCCGGGGATGATCAAAGCGAGCTCCGCCTCAGCCCGGACGAGCTTCCGGGGAAGGCCGTGCTCATCGCCAGGACGCCCAATTACACGACCTTCCGGAACTGGAACGGCTGGCCCGAGCAGCGCTCCGCCGCCATCCGCCTGACGGCGGGCCGCAGGTACTATATCGAGGCGCTGCACAAGGAAGGGCTCAGCGCGGATCACCTCTCCGTGGGCTGGCAGGGCCCGGGCATCACGGGGGATTCGGAGCGGCCCATTCCCGGAACGCGGCTCATCCCCTTCGTTCCCAATGCCGGTATCGTCTCGCGCAGCCTGGCCGGTGGGGTGGAGATTGGCCCGGCAACGATGAACCATGGAACCAGACCCTGAACAGCCCGGCCTATGGAACTTGACGGATAATAAGGCAATGTTTCAGGGGGTCGCCTTGGAGTCCCTGCCCCTCCATCCGCTCCAGACCGGATAGCCCTTCGCGTCCCTGAGCACCAGGGTGGAATCGCCTTTCCTCACTTCCATCGCGATGACGGCTGGTTTCCCGTCGAATGTGATCCGGGACCCCTTGACCCCCACGGTGTCCCGCACGGAAAAGGCCGTCTCCTGGTTTTCCAGGTACCAGAGCGGACCGAGGTGGACAGCCACGGTGTCCTGTCTGCGAAGCATCCGGAGATGGATTCCCGGACGGCCGCCGCCCGCGAAAGAAAAGGTATCGATGGCAAGGATGGTGCCCCGGAAGGTTTCCACGGTTCTCGGATTGAAGAGGCTGTGGTATGCGCTCCGGGTACTCCAGCCCGCCTCCGCCCGTCCTCCGCCAGGTTGCCCCGAAGCGGGTACCAGGGCGGACAGGACCACGCCGGTTCCCATGCGTATCAGCCAATCCCAAGCGGCATGGTTCTTCATGGCTGATCCGACCTCCTTGACCGCGACACGGATACGCCTGAAGCGGCGATTCCTGGCAGGCAGGGCATCGTCCGATTTCAATATATTTGTAGGATGACGGAATGTACACGGAAATTCCACGACTCCATGAAGCCTCTGGAAATGGAGTCCCGGCTGACAGGATGGCAAACGGTCTTGCCAGAACGGCGCATCATCGGCTCCAGGCTGCCTGCGCGGCCGCCGGGAAGTTGGCCGGGAAGTTGCTTCTTTCCGATCCGGGGAATGGAAGGGGCAGAGGCATGAAACACGGAATCAAATGCACATGGGCCGGAGGAATGGTTTTCGACGCCGAAGTGGAGGGGCATCGCATCCGCATGGATGCGGGTCCGGAGGCAGGCGGCCAGGACCTGGGGCCGCTGCCTAAAACCCTTCTCCTCGCTGCCGCCGCCGGCTGCACGGGAATGGATGTCGCCGCCCTGCTGCGTAAAATGCGCGTCCAGGTGGATGGTTTCGAGATGGAGATGGAGGGAGACCTCGTGGAAGAGCATCCCAGGGTCTATTCAGAACTCCGT
>CBILQL010000100.1:0-10955 GCA_966238865.1 uncultured bacterium | reverse complement strand
AGCTGCGCATGGGATTCCGGATCACGATGGCGGCGATCCCGAACAGGACCAGGGCGATCGTCACCTCCAGGGCGGAGAAGCCGCGGCTATCCGGGCCGGGTTCCATTGCATCCCGGCCGCGCCGCCGGGTATAGCTGGTTGAGGTCCACCTCTGCTTTTTACCGCCTGGAGGGGTAGGCTGTGAAGTCGGAAGGCGGTAAAGCCGCGGACCGGACCCCGAGTACGCCCGGCCGCGGGGGATTCGCCCCCGGCCGGCCGGGAGGCTGTCTCAAAAAACCCCAGCCGGCCGGGGCAAAGGGGGGGGCGCGATGCCGGCCGCCCCAGGGGCGCGTCACATCTCGAGCTGGAGGGAGAGCTTGTGGAAGGCCAGCGGATCCTGGCCCGGGTAGGTGCCGATCTCCTCGACGGTGTAGATGTAGCTGAAGGAGAGGAAATACCCGAAGCGCAGGCCGAAGGTGGGATACCCGTCATTCACTCCCAGCGCGAGGAAGCCCACGGGACGGCCGCCCATGGACGCCTCGATGGCGGCGCCCATCTTGACCTGCTTGAACCAGGGGGTGCCGGGGAGGAGGAAGCGCTGGATGTCTAGGTTGACCAGCACCCGGTCGTCGAGGTCCGGCACCAGGTCCAATCCGCGATGGTAGGACACCCCCAGGTTGACGTCGGGACGGGCCAGGCTCGAGCCCAGCAGGGTGGGGAAGTCGATCAGGGACATGCCGGCGGTCCAGTGCTCGGACAGGTCCTTCTCCGCCCCCAGGTTGACGCCGAAGCCCTGGGTGGTCTTGCCGATCCTGCCGGCGACGCCAATCTTGCGCACGTCGTCGATGATGCCGTCGCTGGGCCGCCGGAGGGTGGAATTGATCTCGTAGAAGGGCTCGTCGGTGGCCCCCATCAGCTTCCGTTCCATGTGGACGCGGTACAGGTATTTCAGGGAGAAGCCCGCGCGGTACCCCTCGGGCAGCTCGAAGCCGCGGCCCGCGGTGAGGACCAGGTCCGAGATCACCCCCACGCCCGGCACCGGCGTGACCACGGCCTTCCCGATGGTGAAGTCGTAGCGCGTGTCGGAGACCAGGGCGAAGGCCACGTCGCGGTAATTGCCGGTGAGGGCCAGGCCCTGGCTGAAGGGCGCCCACTTGTTGTCCACCGGGCCGATGCGGGCGAGCAGGGAATCCATCTCGTTGATGTAGCGGTAGTTGTCGGCCGCCCACTCGGCGTAGTCGAGCAGCACGGGATTGAGGCCCAGGTCCACGGACAGGCCCATGCCGCCGCCCTCGACGCCGGCCAGGGCGCCGGGGTTGAGGAAGAGGGCGCTGCCGCCCCCGGCGGAGGCGATGCCGGTGCTGCCCATGGCCTGGGACCTGAGGTCCCGGTAGCGCGGGCCCGATTCGGCGGGGGCGGGGAGGGCCTGGAGGCAGGCCAGGACCGCGAGGGCGAACGTGGCGTCGCGGCGCTTCATTTCAGGTCCTCGTCGATCCAGCCGTCGCCGTCGTTGTCGATGCCGTCGAGGACCTCCTCGTCGATGCCGAACACTCCCGAGGTCCATTCGGAGCCGGGCGGGATGGGCCTGATCCATACGTGCTTGAACATGCAGGCCATGCGCACGGCGGCGTCGGTGGCCGCGAGCCCCGCGGCCGAGCGGTACGCCTCCGGCAGCTTCGCGAAGTCGTCCAGGCAGGCGGGCTCCGGGCCGTTCTCGTTGCCGACGAAGCGGGAGTAGTAGCTGGCCAGAGTGTCCTCGGCCGCGCGGCGGGTGGCGGCGGAGCCGGCGCCATGGGTCAGCGCCAGGCGGATGCGGTGCTCCAGCGATCCGATGCAGCCCTCGCGCTGGAAGGGGGCCGGCGGCATCTCCCCCTTCACGATGTCCGGGCATCCGTTCTCGCTGCCGGGGGCGTCGGCCCAGGCCATGGGCCGCACCTGGTCCGGGTCGTCTATCATGGCCAGGGTGAGGGCGGCGTCGTCGTCGTCGTCCTGGCCGCGGGCGTTGCGGGCGTCCTCGTCCTTGAGCCCGTCGTAATCGTTGTCGCGCTCGTCGACCATCTCCTCGTCGAAGCCGGGGACGCCGCCCTGCCAGTCGCTGCGCCGCGGCCTCGGCGCCCCGGGCTTGAGCAGGGTGGTGTAGGTGGTGCAGGTCACGGACAGGACCGCCTCGATCATGGCCCCGGTCAGCTTCCCTCCCGGCGACCAGCTTCCGGCCATATCGCGGCATTGCTTGATCATGAGGGCCTTGCGCGAGTTCCTGCTCGTGTCCCGGAGCGCGTTTCCCCGCATCCCGGCCCAGTCCGCGAAGGTCTGGTAGAGATGCGGCCGCAGGTGGCGGTGCAGGGGATGGCCGATGTTGTAGGATCCTCCGGGCAGGCCGTCGAAATCCGCGGATTCGTCGTAGTCGTAGCGCACGCCGCCGTCCCGGTCGAAGTCGTGCCAGACCATGATGCTGTCGCGGCCCGGGACGCCCTTGATGCCGTCCAGGTCGTTGTCCAGGCTGTCGTTGTAGCGCATGTAGGAGAGGAAGTTGTTCAGGTCGTTGATGTTGCCCACGATTCCGGACAGCTTCCCGCTCATCGCCGCCTCGCCGTGGGTGTCCATGGATCCGGTCACCGAATCCAGGTTGTAGTTGGAGCCCGCCACGGGGCCCTGCATGGCGTCCAGGAAGGCGTTGATGTCGTTGGGGTTGGTGGAGACGTTGCGCGCGTTGACGTCCTTGCTGTCCAGGTTGTCCAGGGAGACCCGCCGGGTGAGCTTCTTGAAGCTCTCCAGGCGCCTGACCTCGCTCAGCGCCCCTTCCCGGCACTTCCCCAGGTAGGCGGCCCCGGACATGCAGTCCGCATCCCCGTCCGGGCACAGGGCGCTTCCGCAGGCGCTGTCGATGCGGTCGTTGCCGTCCAGGTCGATGGGGGCCAGCAGGGCCTTCACCGCCTGGAGCAGTCCGAGGTCGAGCCGGGCCACCCCGTCGCTCACGGCGCCGTCCCCGGCGGTGTCGCCGTCCGGGTACATCTTCCAGCCTCCGCCGAGGTTTATGGTGTCCTTGGACTTGCGCAGGATGTGCTCCAGGTTGCGCACGGCGGTCGCGACCGGATAGTACACGCTGTCGATGCCGGCGGCCGTGATCGAACTGTCCACGAAGGGGATGCCCGCGGTGTCGATGCCCTGGGCCCGGCACACGGCCGGATCGCGGGTGGGGCGGCGGCATTCGAATTCGACGTTCAAAGTGTTGTAATCGATGCCGTAGAGGCCGATGACGGCCTTGGAATGGTAGAGGTAGGCTTCCGATCCGGCCGGGTTCTTCTCCTTGGCGCGCTGGAACAGGTCCGCCGCCGCGGCGTAGTCCCCGTCGTTGATGGCCTTGTTGCCCTTGAGGATGAGTCCCCGGTAGCTCAGATCGGCGTGATCGTCCTCCGCCATCGGCGCGAACACGTTGCAGGCCGACAGGATCCCGATGCACGCGGCCGTGGCCAGCGCCCGGCCCGCTTTCGCCGTCCCCGGCGTTCCCCTTCCCGACATCCCCGCCCCTCCGTGGTGGATTAAGATAAGCCGGAGACTCCCAAAAAACCTCCGATTCCCAAGGCGTGCCGCGGGTCGCGATTCCTGCCTGCCATGTACCGGCCGGGACACCCGCTTCGCCGGCATGGACGCGCCGTTCCGCCGCGTGCTATACTGCGGAAAGTGCTCGCCTACGCCGCGTACGCCTTCCTCGCCGGGTATGCCCTCTTCCTGCTGGGCTTCGCCACCTTCATGTATTTCGAGAACCGGAAGTTCGGGGACAACCAGTTCACGATGAAGCTGCTGCCGCCGCCGCCCCGCCTGGCGCCGGACGTCCGGGCCGAATCCGCCGCCGTCCAGGTCCGCGCGATGTCGGGACAGGATTGGGTGGCGGTACCCGGATCCGAGGTAAGCGCGGCCCCGGCCGCCGGGACCCCAGTCCGAATACCCTCCGGGACGAACCGGATCGCCGCCGGGTAGGACCGGGCCGGCTTCCGGTCGGATTCAGCGGGTTTCCGGCCCCCAACCTTGGCATCCCTGCCCGTCCTTTGTAGATTTGCGCACTCGTGGTGGTCGTAGCTCAGTTGGTAGAGCAGTGGATTGTGGTTCCACTGGTCGCGGGTTCAAGTCCCGTCGTCCACCCCAACCTTCCCCTCTGATATCTTCCGGAAACTCCCGGAATAGCAAATCCGGATTCCCAAATTCGGACAAAGCCTGCCGATAATTTTACCCACCCCCTGCGATTAGAACGTGATTAGGAAAAATGGACACTTTTCCGGGAACGGCGAACAGGACGGAAATGAATCGTCGCATCGTCCTTGTCGTCGATGACGAAGAGGGGGTGAGGAAAACCGTGAAGGGGTTCCTGGAAACCTTAGGCGTGTACGTGCTCGAGGCCGAGGACGCCAACACGGCCACCAAGCTGGCCAAGAGCAGTCCGCTCAAGCTGGACCTGCTCATCAGCGACGTCCTGCTTCCATATGTCAACGGCCGGGACCTGGCCAACCGCATCAGCTTGTGCCGTCCGGACATCAAGATGCTGTTCATCTCGGGCTATCCTCTCGAGGTGCTGCAAAGCCATGGCTTGTGTCCCTCGCATGTCGATCTCCTGCTCAAGCCCTTCAGCCCTTCGGAGCTCGAAGCCAAGGTCTTGGACATCTTCCTGAACGGACTGCCGTGGAGAATGCAGATGCTCAGCAGCGACGGGACCCTGGCCGTCTGAAATCGGGCTTCCGTTTCTACCGCTTTGCCGGATTCCTACGGATCGATTCCCTGCGACGGTATTCCCGGCTTCGTGCGAATGCGCAATTCCCGCCGCATTGTTACTTTTCCGGCTGCGAGTATCAGCATGGAAGATCCCGTCTCCATTGGCTTGGCCGGACTGGGTGCTCTGCTCTTCCTGATCGGCCTTTGGGCTGTCTGGCGGCTCGCCTTCGCCGCCGATGCCCCGCAGCCTTCGCAGCTTCCTCAGCCCGCACCGCTTTCGCAGCCTTCGCTCCTGCCGCAGCCGCCGCGGTCCGGGCCGCGGCTTCCCGAGCCCGTGAGCCCCGCGGTAGCCGCCGATCCCGGCCGGCGGGACCGCGTGGTCTGCATGGTGGCCCGCCACGACAAGGTGATCCAGAGCCCGATAACCGGGGTCTACATCAACCTCGGCAAATGCTTCGAGGATCTTGGCTTCACGGTGCAGCGGGCCTCGTCCCTGGCTGAGCTGGATCTGCAGCTCCGCCAAGGCCTTCCCGGAGTGATGGGCGTGGACTGCCGGCTGGGTCCCCGCGTCCTGCGGGAGGTCGCGCGCCTGGCGCCGCAATACCCGGGTTTGCGCGAATGCGTGTTCCTCTTCTACAACGCCGAGCGGCCCGAGCACCTGAGGCCGCCCGCCGCGCTTCCCCATGCCCATTTCCTGGGCCTGGCCTTCGCCAGCCAGCAGGTGATGGAAATCCTGGCCCCGGCCTTCGACTTCCTCGAAGCCGCAGTGGATGAGGAAGACGGGGAAGACGCCGAGGGCAGGCGGGAGGCGGCACGGGAGAAGGAAAGCGGCGCTGTCTTCGAGGGCAAGGTCTCGGAGAACTCGCTGCCGGAAATCCTGCAGTTCCTGGAAATCGGCCGCCGCACCGGCCTGCTCAGCCTGGAAAACGATCTGCCCGCCGGAGTGATCAACTTCCACGAAGGCGACATCGTCTCGGCGCAAACCCATCACAACGAAGGGCTGGAGGCGGTGTATGAAATCCTGTCCCTGGGCGCCGGGAAATTCCGCTTCTTCCCCGGCCGGGTCACCGTGCGCAGCGCGACCCGCCTGTCCGTCACCGAGGTCCTGCTGCATTGGGCCCAGCGCATGGATGAAACCGGGGAGATGGTGGCTAGATCACGGTATTGACGTTCTGCCCCAGGCCGCCGTCCGATAGCGGCTTCAGGTAGGGCAGATCCGGACTGGGAGTATTCGAATCGTAGACGTCCAGGGAACCTCCCAGGCCGGAAGGGGAGGACGGCAAGGCGCCGGCTGGCAGCGAAGGGCGCATGCCCTGGGCCAGCCGTCGCAAGTCGGCGTCATCCGGACGATTGGCGGCCTTGTTGGCCGCCGCCAGGGCCTTCGGCCTGGGATGTTCACCGGGCGGGATGGGCCCTACTTCGGAAATCTTCATGGCTTCCCCATCTCCATATCGGCAGGATTCGCCCCGGCTTGAATTATTTTTCGCCGCGGACTGAGGGGATTTGGAGGAGTTTGAGACGCGGCGTCAACGGTCTCGGAAGGGCCTCGGCGGACGGAAGCTTCAGCGGACCGGGGCCGCGGGCAGGGTTTTGCCCAGGAGATCCACCGTCGCGGACTTCCCGGCTCCGGCCGCCCCCGATCGCAACGCCGGGGAGGCGAACGGCCCCTCCCACGGCAGCACCATCTTCCAGGGACGGTGCGCCGCGGCCCGGGGTCTCCGGTGGGTTACGGGGACGGACGCGCGGGCGGTCCAACGATCCAGGAAATCCAGGTAGGCCAGGTGGTATTTGTCGCGCGCGCGGCCGGCCAGGGGCTCCCCTTCGGCGATCAACTCGGCCTCGAGTTCCGGGGGCAGGATTTCGCTGCGGCCGATGATCACCCGTTCCAGGGAATCCGGCGCGGGGCTTATCTCCAGCGGGAGGAGGCTGTCCACCTGCCTGCGGGGCAGGATCCAGAAGGCCTTGAGGCCGCCTTCGTGGAAATATCCGTCGTACCAGGTGTTGAGGAGGGCCCTGGCCTCGTCCGCATAGAGGCCCTCGGCCACCATGGCCTTGTGCAGCTCCTCCATGGCGGCCATCCCCGCGCTGTAATCGGGCGATTGCGGCCGGGACAGGGATTTCCCCGCGCCGGCGGCCAGCCCCCCTTTCCACCAGACATACGGCATCCCGCCCTCGCCGCCGATCAGGTCGAGCTGGTAGATGAGCACGAAGGGGATGTCCTCGGCGCCGCCGTTCCGGACCTCCAGCTTCCCGTCCGCATCGAAGCGGAGGCTCAGGGCCATGGGAAAATTACCCAGGCCGCGGTAGAAGAGGAACTTCTCGATTTCGCCGTGCTCCCCTTGCAGGAGGTTGGAGGCGGGGAGCCGGGGAGCCCGCCATTCCCGCGTCTCCGGTGTCTCCTCGCGGGCCTGGGTGAAGGTGCCGATGGTCCTCGGGTCCAGCACCTTGGCCTTCCAGGAGATGCTTCCCTGGTACGGGCTCGCGCCCAGGTCGACGACCGGTCCGACGGGGTTGGCCTCGCCGTCGTGGCGCTGGGGGAACCATTGGCTGATGGTGCCGCCCCGGAACCCGACCTTCACCGAGACGGGAACCTCGTCCTTCGAATAGAAGTACAGCACCGGCGTTTCCATCTTCACTGTCACGCCGCGCAGGTTCTCGCGCGAGGGCCAGCCGGTACTGCCGTACTGGAAGAAGGGCAGGCCGTGCACGAAATCGGGGAGGCGCGAAGCGTCCACGTACAGGCCTTCCAGGGGCTCGCCCCAGCTGGTGACGAGGGTGGTGAAGGTGCCCCATTCGTGGACGACCAGGGGCGATGCCGGTGCGGCCGCGGGCTCGGCCCAGGGGGCGCCCAGGACGGAGAGGGCCAGGACGGCGGCGGCGAGCGGGGATGCCGCCGGCGAGCGATCGCAGCGCCCGGCAGGCCGGCGAGGCGTCGGTGAGTCTGACATGTTTCCCTCCTGCCGGGAATATATCCCCGTCCGAAGGGAAACCGCCCCGGCGCGGCATCCGACGGGCGCCGGTCTGTTGTCCCGGGACAACGGGTGCCGGGTGGCCGCGACCGGGGTGAACCCCTGGTTTTTCGGATTTTTTTACCCGATTCGATGCCGGCAGGCGCGGAATCCTCGGGCTGCCGCGGACGCCCAACATTATATTTTGAGGGAATAACTCCTGTTCCAGAGTGGTCATGGAAGACGGTTTGAGGGAAAAGGTCGGCGTCCTCCGGGAGCGCATCCGCCAATCCGGGGACGGGCGGACGCTGTACCGGGAGCTTTCCGATCTCCTGTTCCAGGCCGGGAAGATCTCCGCCGCCCTGAATATCCTCGAGCGCTCCCTGGACGCGCAGGAGGGGGAGGGCGAGCCGCCCGCCCGGCCGACCGCCGATTCCCAGGGACAGGACGGCCGCTGGCTCTTCGATCGCGGGCTCGAGTACGCCGATGCCTTCCTCTACGAGGATGCCGTGCAGTGCTTCCGCGGCGCCCTGGACAACGGCCCGGAAACCTTCGAGATCCACTATTGCCTGGCCGGGGTCTACAAGAGTCTCGAGAAGGCCGCGGACGCGGAGCGCCATTGCCGCCGCAGCCTGGAGCTCAACGCCCGTTTCGCCCCCGGCTATATCCTGCTCGGCTCCATCCTCAAGCGGCCCGGTCTCCTGGAGGAAAGCGTCCTCGCCTGCAAGAAGGCCTTGCTGGTGGATCCGGATTGCCTGGCCGCCTATTACGACCTGGCCTGCTCCTACTCCCTTCTCGGCAAGGGGGATCAAAGCCTGGCCGCCATGGAGATGGCCCTGTGCAAGGGCTTCTCGGACTTCGACTGGCTGTTGAAGGACCCCGATCTGGCTTCCCTGCGCCAGGCTCCCGAATTCCAGCTCCTGATCCGCTCGTACCGCGAAAAAAGCCTTTGACGCCTCAGCGCGTACGGGAACCATCTGCGCGTTAACCGCTCACCGGTAACCATCCAACCCTTTTAGCGATACACCCTTACCGCACCTTTTGATGGCAAACGGGAAGGGCTTTGCTATATTCCAACCGCTTTTTTGAAGAATTTGCCCCGGGAAGAACTCCTGTTCGGGTGGAGTGGCACGATTTGATATGAAGGATATACGCGCCTCATGAAAAGGGAAACAGGGTTCAGAACCTACGTACTCATATTTGTCCTGCTGCTCTGCGGCTTCAGCCTTGCCCCGACCATCATGGTCTACAGCAAGCCGAACGAGACGGACCTGCCTTTCGACCAGCGCACCCGGGAAATCTACAAGCGGGAGCATCCCAACATCGCCTCGAAGTCCATCAACCTCGGCCTCGACCTGGCCGGCGGCACCCACGTCATCGTGGAAGTGAAGAAGGACAAGCTCGACGAGGAAGCCCGCAAGGACGTGATGGACCGGTCGCTGGAGATCATCCGCAACCGCGTGGACCAGTACGGCGTCAGCGAACCCGTCATCACCCTCTCCGGCAACAACCGCATCGTCGCCGACCTGGCGGGCATGGAGGCCGAGGACGCCCGCCGCCTCATCGGCGCCACCGCCCTGCTCGAGTTCAAGCTGGTGCCCGAGGGCACCGAGCTCTCGCCCGTCATCAACAAGATCGACGGCTTCCTGGCCCGCCGCGACGGCGCCAAGCCCATCGCGGCCCCGGGCGGCAAGGAAAGCGATACCGTCAAGGCCGTGCGCGACATCTTCGGCAAGGTGGTGACCGCGGATACCGCCGGCTCCGCCCAGGCGGCCGCCGCGGACACGGGCAAGGCCGCGGCCGATTCCGCCGCCCAGGCCTCCGCGGCTGCGGAAGACACCGCCGCCGCCGAAATCTTCAAGGAACGCCCCTTCTCCAGCCTCCTGACCGCTCTCGGCCGCGACATCGGCGTGCAGGCCGAGAACGTGGAGAAGGTCAAGCGCATCCTGGACGACCCCGAGGTGCAGAAGCAGATCCCCTCCCGCTACCAGTTCGCCTGGGCCCGCGACGTGGAGACCCTGGATGGCGGCGCCAAGGTGCGCCGCCTGTACATCCTGAAGCGCCGCCCCGAGATGACCGGCGCCACCATCGACGACGCCCAGCCCCAGCGCACCCAGGGCGGCCTCAACGCCGGCGAGGTGGAGGTCCTCCTCAGCTTCAAGGGCCTGGGCCCGAAGGAGTTCTCCAAGATCACCGGCGCGTACATCGGGCGCCAGCTGGCCATCGTGCTCGACTCCATCGTCTACAGCGCCCCCGTCATCCAGGGCAAGATCCCCAACGGGCGGGCCCAGATCACCGGCATCGGCGACATGGAGGAGGCCAAGCAGCTCTCCGTCATCCTCCGCGCCGGCTCCCTGCCGGCCCCGATGGAAATCGCCGAGCTCCGGTCCGTGGGTCCCACCCTGGGCGAGCAGAACATCCGGAACGGCCTCATCGCCGCCATCACCGCCTTCATCCTGGTCATCGCCTTCATCGCGGCCTATTACCGCCTCTCCGGCGTCTTCGCCGACATCGCCCTGTTCCTCAACCTCGTCATCACCCTCTCCTTCCTGAGCGCCTTCCACGCCACCCTCACCTTGCCCGGCATCGCCGGCCTGGCCCTGACCCTGGGCATGTCCGTGGACGCCAACGTGCTCATCATGGAGCGCATCCGGGACGAACTGGCGGCCGGCCGATCGGTCAGGGCCGCCATCGCGGCCGGATACGACAAGGCCTTCCGCGCCATCCTCGACTCCAACATCACCGTGCTGGGCACGGCCGCCATCCTGTACCTGATGGGCGAAGGGCCCATCAAGGGGTTCGGCCTCACCCTGTTCATGGGCGTGGGCGCCTCGATGTTCACGGCCATCTTCGTCACCCGCCTGTTCTACGACTACATGGTCAACCGCAAAGACCCCAAGACCCTGTCCATCGGCAAGCCCATCGAATGGCTGCGCAGCATCGACCTCAAGGTCATCCCGCGCTCCAAGCTGTACGTGGGCGTCTCCCTGGCGGCCATCCTGCTCTCCATCGGCTCCATCGCCTTCCACAAGGGCCTGAACCTGGGCGTGGACTTCACCGGCGGGCACGTGTACCAGGTCAAGATGCCGGAGACGCCCGACGTCGAAGCCATCCGCAACGCCCTGAGCAAGGCCGGCGACCTGGATCCCAAGGTCCAGACCGTGGGCGGCACCGGGTCCAACGAGCTGCTCGTCTACCTGCCCAAGGGCGACAACGACTCCCTGCTCCGCGAACACGTCCGCTCCGCCATCGGCCAGGGCACCATCGTCCAGGAAGAGACCGTGGGCCCCACCATCGGCAACGACCTGAAGAAGGCGGCCCTCA
>CBILQL010000099.1:0-10983 GCA_966238865.1 uncultured bacterium | reverse complement strand
CTGTCCGTCCTCCTGGTCCGATCCGGGTTCGCCGTGCTCCATTGCTCGGCCATGGTCTACCGCGACACGCCCCGGGCCCTCTGGGCCACGCGCCGGACCTCGGCCAAGTTCCTGCTCTCCGCCGGCGTCACCGGCACGGCCGGGTTCCTGGCCCTGCTCGCCGCCTTCTCCGCATTCGCCGCCGCCTCCGGCCCGCACGGGGCGGCCATCGACGCGGCCGGCGGCCTGGCCGGCTCCCTCAAGACCTGGATGACGGTCCTGGCGGCCTGCCTCCCGGTCCTGCTCGCCGCCAAGCTGGCCTGCGAAGCCCGCATCCACCGGCACGTGGACGATCAGGATCCGACCCCGCTCAAGAAGGCCGCCCTGCTGCTGCGCGGGGAGCTTGCGCCCTTCAACATCCTGCGGTTCAACGCGGGGATGCTGGGCGGGATGCTCCTGCCCATCCTCTGGCTGTACCGCGGCGTGGGCGGATCCGCCGGCTGGGACCTGGGACTGGCCCTCTCCATCGCCGCGTTGGCGCTGGCGGGGGAGATCCTGGAACGCTACCTGTTCTTCACCGCCTGCATCCCTCCGCGGATGCCGGGGAGCTGACAACCATGCGGCGCGCGGACCGCACATCGCATTTTTGAGGTCGGACCATGGAACTCGCGGGAAGATTCGCCAACTGGATGCGCCAGCGGGAGGGCCGCCTCACCCGCGAGCTCGTGCTCACGCCGGGCCGCTTCGGGCTGGGCCGCATGCCGGAACGCCTGCAGCCCGATTCCACCACCTCCATGATCTGCGGGTTCTGCTCCACCGGCTGCGGGCTCAAGGTCCACCTGAAGGACGGCAAGGCCGTCAACCTCACCCCGGACCCGAAGTACCCGGTGAACCTGGGCATGGCCTGCCCCAAGGGCTGGGAGGCGCTCACGCCCCTCAAGGCCGGCGATCGCGCCGTAACCCCCTTGCTACGGGGATCCGACGGGCGCATGGCCGAGGTCGACTGGGACACAGCCATGCGGGCCTTCGTGGGACGCTGGAAGGACATCATGGCCCGGCACGGCGCCGGATCGACGGCCTTCCTCAGCACCGGCCAGATCCCGACCGAGGAGATGTTCATGCTGGGCCTGGTGGCCAAGTTCGGCATGGGCATGATCCACGGGGACGCCAACACCCGGCAGTGCATGGCCACCTCCCACGTGGCCTACAAGCAGAGCTTCGGGTTCGACGCGCCGCCCTTCACCTACAAGGACTTCGAGGAGAGCGACGTGCTCGTCTTCTTCGGGGCCAATCCCTGCATCGCCCATCCCATCATGTGGGAGCGGGTGATGATGAATCCCCGCAAGCCGGAGATCCTGGTGGTGGATCCGCGCCAGACCGAGACCGCCCTGGCCGCCACGCGCCATTTCCCGCTCCTGCCCAAGACCGACCTGCCCCTGCTCTACGCTGTGGCCAACGTCCTCATCCGCGAGGGCTGGGTGGACGAGGCCTTCGACGCGGCCCACACCGAGGGTTTCGAGGCGTTCCGGCAGCACGTGTCCACCTACGATCCCAAGGCGGTGGGCGAGGTGACCGGCCTCGGCGAGGACGCCATCCGCGACCTGGCCGGGAAGCTGAAGCCCGGCCGGCGGGTCTCCCTGTGGTGGACCATGGGGGTGAACCAGAGCTACGAGGGCGTGCGCACCGCCCAGGCCATCATCAACCTGGCCCTGCTCACCGGCAACATCGGCAAGCCCGGCACCGGCGCCAACTCCATCACCGGGCAGGTGAACGCCATGGGCTCGCGCATCTTCAGCAACACCACCTCCCTGGTGGGCGGGCGCAACTTCCAGGACGCGGCCCACCGCGCCGAGGTGTCCCGGATCCTCGGCGTCCCCGAGGAAGGCATCCAGCGCAAGCCCGGACTCGCCTACGATCAGATCCTGGAAGGGGTGATGGCCGGAAACATCAAGGGCCTGTGGGTCATCGCCACCAACCCCGCCCACAGCTGGGTGAACCAGGACTCCTTCAAGGCGGCCGCCAGGAAACTGGATTTCCTGGTGGTCCAGGACATGTATCCCAACACCGAGACGGCGCAGCTCGCCCACCTGGTGCTCCCGTCCGCCTGCTGGGGCGAGAAGGAAGGCACGGTCATCAACTCCGAGCGGCGCATCGGCCTGTTCAAGCAGGTGTCCCCGGCCCCGGGCAAGGCCCTGGCCGACTTCTACATCCTGAAGCTGATCGCCGAGTACTGGGGCTGCGGCGACCTCTTCCGCGAGCTGGACACCCCCGAGCACGCCTTCCGCAAGATGGCGGAGCTCTCCCGCGGCCGCCCCTGCGACTTCTCCGGCATCGACGACTACCGGCTCATCGATCGGGAGGGCGGGGTGCAATGGCCCTATCCGCGCGAGGCCGCCGGGGCCTCCCCGGAGCGGGAGCGCCGCCTCTTCGCCGACGGCCGCTTCTACCATCCCGACGGCAAGGCCCGCTTCCTTTTCGCCCCGCCCCAGCCCATCCCCGAGCCCGTGGACGCGGAGTTTCCCTACGCCCTGCTCACGGGGCGCTCCTCCTCGGCGCAATGGCACACCAACACCCGTACCGGCAAGTCGGCGGTGCTGCGCAAGCTCTACCCCGAGGACCCGCAGCTCGAGATCCATCCCGACGACGCCGAGCGCCTGGGCGTGGCCTCCGGCGACTGGGTGACGGTGCGCTCCCGCCGCGGCGAGGCCCGGGCCCGGGTGCTGCCGGCCTCCACCGTGCGACCCGGCCAGGTGTTCCTGGCCATGCACGACGACGCCGTCAACCGCCTCACCTTCCCGGCCTTCGACCCCCATAGCCGCCAGCCGTCCTACAAGCATTCCGCGGTTCGGGTGGAGAAGTCGCCGGCCCAGGGCTGAGACTTAGAATCCCCCGATAGTTGAAGCCCCCGTTTGTTCCGCTCCCGCAATCCCCGGATTTGCTAATTTGCCGGTAGCGGGAGCAGGCAATGGCGGAGGGAATGGAAATGGCTGACGCGTCCGGGGAATTGTTCCGTTTCGAATCCGCTTTCGTCGCCTCCTTGCGCTGCATCCCCATGGCCATGCGCTACCGCCTGGACCTTTCCGGCGTAAAGCTGAAGCTCAACGAATGGTCCAAGCTGGGCCTCGCCGATCGCCAGGCCCTGCTGGGGATGCCCTGCGCCACCCCCGCGCAGATCGACGCATGCCGCGCCGCCCAATCGGCGGCGGTGGCCAAAGCCTGCGGTGCGGCTCCTTCCCTGCTTCCCGACCCTGTGGATGCCGTCTGGAATTCGCCGTCGGTGCCGGACCAGGTGCGCGAGAAAGCCGCATCCGAAGGCATGCGCCTCTCCGACGCGGAGTGGGCCGCCCTTTCCGCCTTGCAGCGCTTCGCCTTGGTGAAGCTCAGCCGTCCCGGCCACGAGAACCGCA
The DNA here is from genome assembly GCA_966238865.1 of uncultured bacterium. Lineage (GTDB taxonomy): Bacteria > Fibrobacterota > Fibrobacteria > UBA11236 > UBA11236 > CBILQL01. Next base: position 7,597 of record CBILQL010000099.1, on the reverse strand, counting down.
ACTTCGTCCCGGCCGCGCTGGAATTCGGGCTTTCCAAGTCCTGATCCGGACGACATCTCCGACTATCGTGCCGTTCCCCCCATCCCGATCAGGACTCGCATTGCATCCTTCCGGCTTTTGCTTTTAGCGGTATTGGCGGTTGCGGCAGCTTCTGCGCGGGAACTTGTCCCAAACGGTACACCCGACTTATCCAGGAGTCGGAATCTCCATGCATTCCGGGAAAAGACGCCCAGCCATCCAATTCCGAAATCCCTAAATTAAGCGCACCCTGATACGGGTTCAGTTTTCAAAGGGAGCCGGTATTCCAATGCAAAAAGCCATGACCTTGATCCTCGTTTCGGGCTGCATCGCCCAAGGTCAGCAAGTCAACCTCCGCGGCAAGGTCCTGGACGGGACCGGCAAGGCGGTGGCGAACGGCATCGTCGAAATCGTGAAACTCAAGCTGAAGGATACCACCGGTGCCGACGGCTCCTTCGCGATCAACTCGCTCGTCACGGCAGCGCGGAACCCCGCCCCATCCCTGTCCGGCGACGCCGCATTCAGGAGCGGGATCCTGGAACTGGGATTGGCGAGGCCGATGCCGGTCACCATCGAGGTGTTCGACGCGGAAGGGAACCTCTCCCATCGGGAAAGCCATGCGGAGGCCGCGGGCGGAATCCATCGCTATGATCTGCGCGGCGACATCAAGTCGAACCGCCTCTCCATCGTGCGCGTCTCCTACGGGGAGGAGTCCCGCACCTTCCCGTACCTGCCGATGTCTCTGGATCGCGATGCCACGGCGTCGAAGGCCGCCCCGCTTCCGGCGACCGCCAGGCTTGCCAAGACGACTGCCGTCATCGACAGCCTCAAAGTGACCGCCTCGGGATTCGCGGCCAAGACCATCCCCATCTCCAGCTACGATACCGCCGTGACCGTCACCATCGGCGCCGGCGGGGGCAAGACCAGTCCCGGTTGCAACGCCGGCTCCCCCCTGAAAAGCGGCACTTTCACCGAAACCATCAACGGCGGAACCCGCCGGTGGATGCTCGACGTTCCCGCCAATTACGATCCCAAGAAGCCCTATCGCCTGATTTTCGTCTGGCACCCCTTGGGAGGCTCGGGAAGCCAGGTGGTGAACGGCGGGTTCAACGGGCTCAAATCGCTGGCGAACAACACGGCCATCTTCGCTACCGCGGACGGGCTCCAGGGCAGCAATTCGGAAACGAGCGGCACCGGATGGTGGAACGTGAACGGCGGCGACATGAAGCTCGTGCAGGTCATGCTCGACAAGATCAACGCCGGCCTGTGCGTCGACCAGGAAAGGATTTTCTCGACCGGCTTCAGCTTCGGCGGCATGATGTCCTACACCCTGCCTTTCGAGTTCGACGTGTTCCGGGCCATAGCGCCCTGTTCCGGCAAGATCGACGTGATACCGTACACCGCGAAATTCACCAACCCCATCCCCATCATGGCCTTCCACGGGAGCTCGGACAACTTCGTCCTTACGAGCCTCGGCAAGGCCTTCTTCGACAAGTACGCCGCCCGGAACCAGTGCGGAACCCAGACCCAGGCCGTGTCTCCCGCCGGATGCCTCCAGTACCAGGGTTGCGCGGTCTCCAGCACCTGGTGCACCTTCAATGGCGGACATGTCACCTGGTCCGAGGAGCCGCCGGCCATCTGGAAGTTCTTCTCGCAGTTCTGACGGAAGGTTATCTCCGGGCTTTCGCCCTGCCTCCCCGAAAACTATTTCATAGCCGCGGACGACATCCCGCGGAGGCGATATGGAAAGGGATCCCAGCCGGGCCTTGCGGACCACGGCCCTAGTCACCCTGTCGGCGGCCCTGGCCGCGGCACTGCTCTCCGCCTCGGTCGCCTGGCTGCCGCCCGACCCCGCCAGGACGCCGGCCCTCCCTGCCGGCGCGGCGGTGCTGGCCGGCCTGGCCTTCCTCGGCGCCTTGCGCATCTACGTCCTCGCCCGAACCCTGTCCCGGGGAGCCTCGGGCGCAATGTCTGCGTCCTCGCCATCCGCGGCCTCCGGGTCCCCATCCGCATCCTTCCGGGCTTCCGGTCCGTCCCAGTCCCGAGCCACGCCGGAGGACTCTGAAGAAACCGTCTACCCCGCCGGTCCCCGCCCGGCACCTCCTCCCCAGTCCCAGCCCGCGGGCGCCGAGCCCGGCTCCGAGGCCCTCATGCTGCTGTCCCTGCTCCAGGAGAAGGGCCGGCTGCTGGATTTCCTGATGGAGGACATCGCCGCCTACGGCAACGAGCAGGTGGGCGCCGCCGCCCGGGTGGTCCACCAGGGCTGCCGCGCCGTGGTGGAGGAGGCCTTCGCCCCGGTGCCGGTGGCCCCGATGGAGAACGCCCGCATCGTGCTGGAGCCGGGCTATGACGCCGGGGAGTTCCGACTGGTGGGCCCGGCGGAGAGCCGGCCCCCGTTCACGGTCAAGGTCACCCACAAGGGCTGGCGCGCCCGGCACGTGCGGCTGCCGCGCAGGATCGGCGGCGAGCCCATCCCCGACAAGCCCGTCATCGTCCCCGCCGAAGTGGCGGCGTAGGAGGGCGGCCATGGCGAAAACCCGCGTCCTCGGCATCGACCTCGGAACCAGCAACAGCGCCCTGGCATTGGCGGAGTCCGGCTTCGCCGGGGCGGAGACCGGCTCCGCCGGAGCGGAAACCGGCATCTCCGGGGCCGGATCCGGTTCCGCAGGGGCGGAGTCCGGCGACACCGGGGACGCCGCCGCCCGCCCCCTGCCCGTGACCCAGGTGCTGGGGCCGGGCCGACTGGGGGAGAAGCGCACCTTCGCCTCCGCCCTGTACTTTCCCGTAACCGGCCAGTTTCCTACGGACAGCCTGCGCCCGCCCTGGACGGACCGCGAGCCGCCCTACGTGGCCGGCGACTTCGCCCGGGAGGCGGGCGCCCAGGCCCCGGACCGCCTGGTGGCCTCGGCCAAGTCCTGGCTCTCCTACCGCTCGGTGGATCCCACCCGTCCCATCCTGCCCTGGAACGGCGCCTCCGGGGGCGGCAAGGTCTCGCCACTGGAGGCCTCGCGCATCTACCTGGAGCACCTGAAAGCCTCCTGGCTGTCCCGGGACCCGGGCGGCCTCGCCGATACCCGGGTGGTGCTCACCGTCCCAGCCTCCTTCGACGAGGTGGCCCGAAAGCTCACCCTGCAGGCGGCCCGGGAGGCCGGCCTCGGCGACGACGTGATCCTGCTGGAGGAGCCCCAGGCCGCCTTCTACGCCTGGCTGGACGCCGTGGGACCGGGCTGGCGCGAACAGGTCGCCCCCGGCGACACCGTGCTCGTCTGCGACGTGGGCGGAGGCACCTGCGACTTCAGCCTCATCGCCGTCTCGGAGCGGGACGGCGACCTGGACCTCGAGCGCATCGCCGTGGGCCGGCACATCCTGCTGGGCGGCGACAACATGGACCTGGCCCTGGCCTTCGCCCTCCGCCAGCGGATGGAGGGCGAGGGCCGCGTCCTGGACGACTGGCAGTTCCAGGCCCTGATCCAGGCCTGCCGGGTCGGCAAGGAGACCCTGTTCGACCGCCCCTCGCTCGCCGAAGCCCCGATCTCCATCCCCTCCCGGGGCTCCGGGCTGCTCTCCGGCACCGTATCCGCGACGCTACCCCGGACCCTGCTCGAGGCCGTGATCGTGGACGGCTTCTTCGCCCTCACCGGCCCCGGCGATCTCCCCGCGGCGGCTCCCGGGGGCGGCCTCCGGGAGCTGGGCCTCCCCTACGAGGCCGACGCCGTCCTGAGCCGCCACCTGGCCGCCTTCCTCGTCCGCAGCCGGGCCAATGCCAAGGCCGGCGCCGCGGCCTATGCCACGGTCGGCGCCGGATCCGAGGCCGGAGCCCGGACTTCCGCCGGAGCCGGCGCCGGAACCTCCGCCCCCGCACCGTCGGCCGCATCGGACCCCGGCGGACGCAACGGGCCGGGCATGCTCCGGCCCGATGCCGTGCTCTTCAACGGCGGCGTGTTCCGTCCCGCGCGCCTGCGGGAGCGGGTGCTGGAGCTCCTCCACTCCTGGGATCCCTCCCGGCCCGTGCGCGAGCTGGCCGGCGCCGATCCGGATCTGGCCGTGGCCCGCGGCGCCGCCGCCTACGGCCTCGCCAAGCTCACCGGCCGCGGGGTCCGCATCCGCGCGGGAGCCTCCCGCAGCTACTACATCGGGCTGGATCCCACCATGCCCGCCATCCCGGGCTATCGGCCGCCCGTCAAGGCCCTGTGCGTGGTCCCCTTGGGAATGGAGGAGGGTTCCGAGCAGGTCCTGGAGAACCGCGAGTTCGGGCTCACCACCGGGTCCACCGTCACCTTCCGCTTCTTCAGCTCCCCGTCCCGGGCCTCCGACCGCGTGGGCTCGGTGGTCGCCGACGCCGAGAAGGAGCTGGAGGAGACCTCCAGGCTGGAGATGACCCTCCCGGCGGTGGAGGGCCTGGGCGACAGCGCCATGGTGCCGGTGCAGCTCCACGCCAAGCTTTCCGAGCTCGGCACCCTGGAGCTGTGGATGCAGCGCCGGGACGCAGAGGACCGCTGGCAGCTGGACTTCGACGTGCGCACGGCCTGACCCATGGCCAAGCCGACTCGCCAGCGGTACGCCGTGGGCATCGACCTCGGCACCAGCAATTGCGCCCTGGCCTACGCCGACCTCCGGGAGAAGGCCGGTCCCATCCGCTTCCTGGACATCCCCCAATGGTCCGCAGCGGATCGCATCGAAACGTCCACCCTGCTCCCGTCCTTCGCGTACTACCCCCCGGAGTCCCTCCCCGCCGCCGGTTCCCCGGCGGGCGCCGGTTCCCCGGCGGTCACCGAATCTCCGGTGGGCACTGAATCTCAGGTGGACTGGGAGGATCGCCGCGTGGTGGGACTGCGGGCGCGGGAGGCCGCGGCCCGCGAGCCGGGACGCGTCATCGCTTCCGCCAAGTCCTGGCTGGCGCATGCCGGCGTTGACCGCCGGGCCCGCATCCTGCCCTGGGGCTCCCGGGAGATCCCCGAGGAGGACAAACTCTCGCCTGTGGAGGCCAGCGCCCTCTATCTCGCCTATCTGAAGGCCGTCTGGGACCGCGCCATGGCCGGCGAGGACGGGCGCGGTGCCCTGGAACGGCAGCATGTGACCCTGACCGTGCCGGCCGCCTTCGACCAGGCCGCCCGCCGCCTCACCCTCGAGGCGGCGAAACTCGCCGGTTACCCCTCCCGGCTCCGGCTCCTGGAGGAGCCCCAGGCCGCCTTCCACGCCTGGCTGGACCGCCATCCTGAGCCCGGCGCCTTGCGGGAGGCCCTGGGGGCGGCCACCGAACCCGTCCCGGAGACCGCCCCAAGGGCCGGCCCCGGTGAAGCCACGGAGGCCGCCCCCCGCCGCGTCCTCGTCTGCGACATGGGCGGCGGCACCACCGATTTCAGCCTGTTCTCCGTGGCCGTGCGCGCCGACGGCGGGGCCCAGATCCGCCGCGAAGCCGTGGGCGATCATATCCTGCTGGGAGGCGACAACATCGACCTGGCCTTGGCCCGCCTGCTGGAGGCGCGCGCCGGCGGCGATCCCCTGGACCCCTCCGCCTGGCAGCGACTGGTGGCGGAGGCGCGGGCCCTGAAGGAGCGGGTCCTCGCCGAGGCCCCTTCCCCGGAAGGGGAGGCGGTCTTCGCATCGCCGGGCCCTGCTGCGGAGACCGCCACGACCGCAGGCGGACGCATCTACCGCGTCGGGATCGCCGGGTCCGGATCCGCGGGCGGCCTGTTCGCGGCCACCCGTACCGCGGAAGTCACCGGAGCGGAAATCGGCGCCATCATCGACGGAGGCTTCTTCCCCGACGCCGACGCCGGGGACCGGCCTCGGAGCGCCGGGGGGCTTCGCGAGCTCGGCCTGCCCTATGCCGCCGACACCGCCGTGACCCGCCACCTTGCCCGGTTCCTGGCAGCCGGGGCCACGGGGCCGGTGGACGCAGTCCTCTGCAACGGTGGCGCGCTGACTCCGACCCGCCTCCAGGAGCGGCTGCGCCGGCTGATCGGGCGCTGGCAGGGCCGCCCTCCCAGGATCCTGGAAAACCCGCAGCTGGACCTGGCCGTGGCCCGCGGCGCGGCCTGCCACGGCCGCGACCTGGCCTTGGGCCTGCGACCGCGCATCTCAGGCGGAGCGGGTCGCAGCCTCTACCTGGAAGCCACCGCCCCGACCGCACCCGCAGCGGCTTCCCCGCCGTCCGGAGGGCAATACCTTGTCTGCATCCTCCCTCTCGGCGCGGAGGTCGAGGAGGAGCGGATCATCGATGGTCTGGACCTGCGCCTGACCGTGAACCAGCCGGTGGAGTTCCGGCTCTACGAGGCCGCGCGCCGGCCCGGCGATCGCGCCGGCAACCTCGTACGCTACCCTCCCGAGGAATTTCGCGAACTGCCTCCCCTGCGCACTGTGGCCCGCCTGGACGCCGCCCGGGCCGCGGCCCTGGGCGGCGCCGAAACCCCGGTCTCCCTGCACGTCCGGCTGGATGCCATGGGCCTCCTGGAGGTGAGCCTTGTGTCCGCCCACAAGCGCCTCCAGCCTCCCGAGCGCTGGGGCCTGCAATTCGAGATGCGCGCATTGCGAAGCGAAGGCGGCGCTGGATCGCCGGACGGCGGGGAAGGTTGCGGCGGCGCTTCTGCGCCTGAAGAGCCGATGCCGCCGGACATCCGCGCGCGTGCGGCGGCGCTCCTGGCCTCGCCCTTCGAGCCCGGCGTGCTGCGGCGGCTCGAGGACATCCTGGGCCGCAGGAAGACCGCCTGGCCTCGCACCTGGCTGCGCCAACTCTGGGATCCGCTGCGCGAGGGCCTCTTCCATCGCGATCGCGGCGCCGCCTACGAGGCCGCATGGCTCAACGCCGCCGGCTTCCTGCTGCGCCCGGGTTTCGGGATGGTTCTCGACGATCACCGCATGGATCAGGTCTGGCAGGCCCACGTCCTGGGCCCTTCCCATCCCCGCGACAAGGCGGTGCGCGACCAGTATTGCCTGCTGTGGCGGCGGGTCGCCGGGGGCCTCTCTCCCGAGCGCCAGGCAGCCGTCTTCGCCGAGGCCATGTCGTTGCTGTCCAATCCTGCCAAGCCCGCCGACGAGGCCGCAGCCATGGCGGCCGCCCAGGAACGGGTCCCCGTGCCGGACAAGGAGCAGCTGCTCGGGATCCTCCTGCAATCCGCCGAACTGCGCCGGGGCTCGCCCCTCGCCCCGCTGCTCGCCGCCCTCGGACGCCTCTTGAGCCGGGTGCTCCTCCACGCCGGGGACGAAAGCGTTCTGCCTCCCGATGCCGTGGAAAAGGCTTTCGCCCGCTTCCGGACCTGGGACTGGAGCGATCCACGGCACAGCTCCCTGGCGGTGGTATTCTCCCAGGCAGCCCGGCTCACTGGCCACCGCGCCCTCGATGTTTCCGGCTCGCTGCGCAGCGCCATTACTGAGAAGCTCCGGGAGAGCGGCGCAAAGCCTCGCCTCGTGCAACCGGTGGAGGAATACCTGCCCGTGCAGCGCCAGGACCTGGATCAGCTCTATGGCGAGCCCCTGCCCTTGGGCCTGGCCCTCGGCCGCTTTTCGTGAAGCCTACAAGACAGAAAGGCCACCCTTCAGGGGTGGCCTTCCGTGCCGCAGAGCGGCGGCATCCTGAAAA
>CBILQL010000098.1:0-10985 GCA_966238865.1 uncultured bacterium | reverse complement strand
AAAGGTGCAGGCATTTGTCCGCACATTAAAAGCTCGCGTTTCAGGGCAATCTAAGGCGGCTTCCGGCTTAGATGACGTTGCCGCAAAAGAAGCGCCTCTTCTTCCAGCCCCCTTACAAGTTCCAAATGCTTCCGGCGTGATCAGATCATTTGTTCAAAATCAGCCGCTGATATATTATCGAGTTTACTCGGGTAGTGGCACGGGTAGCTGTTTAACTGCTGTCCGGCCAGTCTTCAAGAACGAACCGGAACGGCGCCATTTTGGAGAATACCTGACTGGCCTCATGATTGCGCAGCGCAAAACCGTGCGGGGCATGACCGCGGAGTTTGCGGAGGCGGCGGACCAGTCGTGCCTGAACTGCTGGCTCACGGAGGCAAACTGATTCAGGACGTGGGCTACTTCTGGGACCATGCCGACGAGCGCTACACGTTGGCCCATGACTACCTCATAGCCAACTATGCCTGTTCCCCCTCGGGCCTTCATTATCCGCTCGACTTTCGCCGCTATCGCAAGCGGGAGGAGTACGAAAAGGGGACGCCGACCAAACCCATGACATGCTGTTTCGGGATTTTGCGGAGAGGGCCGCCCAGGAGGCCATTCCGGGCGATTTCACCTTCGACATCTACTTTTCCAGCGCCGCCAACCTGAACTTCATCCACCACAAGGAGCGCGCCTACGTGGCGGACCTGAAGTTCAATCGGAGGGCGTGGTTCAAGGGGGAGGAGCTGAAAGCCTCCGTGGTGGCGGCGTGCATCCCCCCCGGACGACCGGAAGCAAGTGTCCGCGGAAGCGGGCGGGCAGCGGTACTTCACCAAGACCGTGCGCATGCGGGAAGCGGATCACCCTGTCCGAATCCTGATTCTGTGGGACCGGAAGAACGGGGCGGAACCGAAGAAGATGCTGTTGACGAACAAGGTGCAATGGGACGCCCACCGCATCATCGAGGTGTACCGGAAACGTTGGACGGGTACGGAGACCTTTCACCGGGACGGCAAGCAAGAGTTGGGCCTGGGAGACTGTCCGCTTCGCAGCGGGGAGGGCCAGAACAGGCACCTCTATCTCGCGATGACGGCGTACAGCCTCCTGGTGGCCAAACTCAAGCAGGGCGGTGCGCGTGAATGGGGGCATCAACTCATCAAGACCATCGGCGAATCGTGCCGAGGTACCCTGCGCGAGACGCTGGGGAAAACCGTAGATTGGGTTATCCGCATGACGGAGCAGCAATCGCTATCCAAGGATGCCATCCTGGGGAAACTCGCCTTGGCGTGAATTTGCAAAACTCCAGTTGGAAGTATTGAAGGAAGCAGACAGTTGGAAATTTGAGGCCGTCAATCAAAAAGAGGACGACGTTATCACTGTTCCGTTTACTTTTTCCCCATAGCTGTATTGCGATATCAATCATTGGCAGGCTGTGCCGTTCTACCCTGTATCCCGATACAGCTCCAGGTAGGCCTTCTCCTCCTCCTCCCAGCACAGCTCCCTCCGGGCCCGCTCCAGGTTGCCCTTGAACCCAGCGTAGGCGCCCCCGTCCCCGGCCAGGCGGCGCAGGCGGTTGGCGAGGCCCTCCAGGCCGGGTCCCGGCACGCAGTAACCGATGGAATACCCCTCCACGATGCGGCGCATCTCCGGCAGGTCGGAGGCCACAACCGGGACGGCCGCCTGGATGTACTCGAAGAGCTTTCCGGGCAGGGAATAGAGGTAGCTCGGGGACAGCGGCTGGAAGGGGGCGAGGCCCGCGAAGGCGCAGGGCGTGAGGGCGGCCAGCTCGCGGAAATCCACCTCGCCGAGCAGGTGGACGCGCGCGGCGCAGCCCAGGGATTCGGCCCGTGCCCGCAGCGGGCCGGCCAGGGGGCCGTCGCCGATCAGGGCCAGGTGCAGGTCCAGGTCCGCGAGGCCTGCCATGGCGTCCACGGCGGCCTCCAGGCCGCGGCCCTCCTGCAGCATGCCCTGGTAGAGGACGATGCGGGTCCCGGGCGGCAGGCCGCAGCGCGCCTGCAGGGCGCCGGCAGCGGCCGCGGCCGCGGGGTCGGCGGTCCGCGGGGGGACGTTGCGCACGGTGATCACCCGTTCGCGGCGGAAGTCCTCGCGCAGGTGGGCGGAGATGCTGTCGCAGACCGTGGCCACGGAGGCGGCGCCGCCCACCCCCCAGCGCTCCAGGGCCTTCCACACGCTGCGCTTGAGCGGCTTGGCGCGCAGGCTGGGCAGCTCGGAGAAGTACTCCATCGTGAAGTAGGCGATGCGGCAGGGAAAGAGCAGGGAGGCGAGGCGCGCCGGCACCAGGGCATAAGGGTCGATGGCCTCGATGGCGCGGGGCCGCAGGCGCAGCAGCCGGAGCAGGAAGGCGCCCATGAGTCGCGCGAAGAAGGACATGCCGCCTGTGCCGAAGGGCAGGATCACCCGGTGGGATTCCACGCCGGGATGGACGTAGAGGGGCGCCCCGGGATCCTTCTCCCAGTACAGGAGGCGCACCCGGCGATGCACCTTGGAGAGGCTGTCGAGATGCCGGGCGACATGGGGATAGTAGCGGGGTGCCTGGGCGACGACCAGGGTGATCTCCTCCCGGTCGGGGCCGGTGGGCCCGGCGGGGGGCGCGGGTTGCGCATCCGGCATCGGAGGAAACTAGGATCGGCCCCCCGAAAAGTCAACGAGGCTCCCGGAGACGGTCGTCAATGGAGGACTGCAGGGGGCGGGCCGGACCCGGCGGTCCGGCCGCGGCGAAGCTGCTATTTTTCCGGGGCCGGCGAGGAAGCCGGCGACGCAGGACCGGTGACGGGGACGCGCTGGAAAGAAGGGACGGGAGATGGGCGGACGCAGGGACGCGGCGACAGGGGCCGGAGCGGTCGGAGCGGCTGGGTCGACTGGGGCGGCTGAGCCGAGTGGGTCGACTGGGGTGGCCGAAAGCGCGGGCAGGCCCTTGCCCTGGGCGGCCCTGGCGGCGACCTTTCTCGTCTGGCTGGCCGCCGTGATCGGCTACGGTCTCACCCAGAAGCCGGTGTCCCAGAACGGCGGCCGGGGATGGGACGGCGCCAAGTACCTGCATATGTACGAGCAGGCCGCCCGCGGGGAAAGCTTCGCCGAGGAGAAGCCCTACGTGTACCGGGTGGCCACGCCGGTGCTGGCCGCCCGCCTGGGAGCCGCCTTCGGCCTGGAGCCGCGCGCAGCCTTCCACGCCCTGAACCTCACCTCCGCCCTGTTCACGGCCCTGCTCCTCGTCCTCATCCAGAACGCCCTGGGCGTACGCCCGTGGGTGGCGGCGTTCCTGGCCGCCACCTTCCTGGTGCAATGGCATGCGCCCCTGCGGCAGCAGTTCTACGACTCCTTCAACGTGGACGCCGCCTCCCAGCCCTTCACCTGCCTCATCCTCCTCTCCGGCCTCTCCGCCTGGCGGCCGCGCGTGCGCCTGTCGGTGTTGACCCTGGCCACCTTCGTCGGGGTGTTCTTCCGGGAGTCGGTGATCTTCGCGACCGCGGCCGTGGCCCTGGCGGATGCCGTGCAGGCTTATGGCCGCGGACTGCGGGGGGCCGCCATCGCGCGGGACGAGGCCGTGCGCGCCCATGCCCTGCCCCTCCTGGCCGGCCTGGCAGGCATCGTCGCCACCCACCTGCTGGTATCGGGCAGCGGTCCCTACAGCTTCCTCTCGACCATCTTCTATTACCTCTACCACAAGCCGCCGCTGGTGGTCCTGCACGCCTTCTTCAACGGCTACGGCACCGTCCTCATCCCGGCCATAGTCTTCGCCCCGCTGGCCTTGGACGCGATCCGCCGCGCGCCCCTGCTCGCGGTCTATCCCCTCATCACCTTCGCCCTGGGCTGGACCGCGGGCGGGGACACCACCCGCATCAATTACTGGGGCTGCATGACCCTGCTACCCCTCATCGGCCTGGTCCTCTCCCGCCTCCGCCTCGCCACCTTCGCCGTGGGCGCCTGCCTCGCGCTGGAGGCGGTCTCCACGCGCCTGTTCTTCCCCCTGCCCGATTACCCGGGCACGGAGGCCTGGCGCATCCCCCTGCTCACCAACTGGGGCTCCGATTTCCCCTACTTCGATCTCTGGTCGGAGCTGGCCAATCCGCGGGTGCTGCTCATCAGCCTCTTCCAGTACCTGGCGCTCACCGCCGGCATCGCCCTGTGGGTGCGCTGGCAGGGCCGCGCGGGTTACCTCCGCGATCCCGCCCGGCCGGGGCCCTGAACGCCGGGCCGCGCGATCTTGCTAGATTATCGGCCGGTATCGGCGACATGGGCGATTACGCGGACAAGCTGAAGGTCGTCTTCGACGACAGGCTGGACGACCTGCCGCAGGACGCCCCCGTGTTCGGCACGCGCCGCTGGCTCGAGGCCACCGCCCGGGTCCTCCCCTTCGAGTTGCGCGTCCTCAAGGTGTACAAGGACGATGCGCTGGCCGCCTATCTCCCCCTGCAATGCGAGCGCGGCTTCCCGTCCAGGGCCTTCGTACCCGTCCTCACCTCGTACGGCGGGCCGTATTCCGTCGGCGAACGGCGCAAGTATTTCAACGAGGAGCTGCGGCAGAGCTTCGAGATCCAGCGGGAGATGCTGGCCTTCCTGGAGCGGGAGTTCCGGTACTGCCTGCTGCTGCCGGACGAATTCGACGCCCGGGCCGCGCTGGAGCTGGGCTGGACCTGCACGCCGCGGTACTCCCTCCTCAACCGCCTCAAGTCGCCGGACAGCCTGGAATTCGGCGGCGCCGCCTCCGAGGGCATCCGCGAGGCCGAACGCCTGGGGCTGCGCATCGGCGAGAGCGGATCGGGCGAGGGGTTCGAGGAAGCCTCCGCGCGCGCCTTCGCGCGCAAGGGGCTGGGCATGCGCTGGAAGCCCCGCTGGGCCGCGGATCTGAGGTCGGCGCTGCAGGGCAGCGGACTGCTGGAGAACGTTTCGGCGTTCACGCCCGGGGGCAAGGAGATAGCCTTCGCCAGCGTCGCCCTCGACCGCCGCAAGCGGACCGCCATCCTCTGGCATTCCTGCTCCCTGGGCGAGGCCGACCGGACGGGAGCCATGCCTTTCCTCTACCGCGCGCTGATGCAGCGCTACCGCGAGGACTTCGAGATCCTCGACCTGTGCGGCGCCGATCCCGGCAGCCTTCCGGTGTCCAAGGAGGCGGTCGCCCAGGAGCTGGTGGCCCGCCATGCCCTGGAGAAATGCCGGGGACCCGTGACGCGGGCCTTCATGGCCGCCTCTGCCCGCCTCCGGGGAGCGGGCAACTGAGATGGCCGCCGGCCCCCTGCGCTTCCGCGGCGATCCCGCCAACCCCAACCACGCGGCGGTGCGCCACCTGATGCGCGTCTATGCCGCCCATCTCGGGCTCGCCCTGGAGGAGGCGCCGGAGGGTCCTGCCGACATCGTCTGGGGCCCGGCCGGGCAAGGCCCGGCCGCGGAAGCCGCAGTCGCTGAGGCTGCTGTCTCGGAGGATGCGGTCGCGGAGGCTGGAGTCGCGGAGGTTGGAGCCGCAGGGGCCGCCGGCATCTTCGTTCCCGCTCGGCCCGAAGCCCGGCCCGACCTCGACATCGCGCGCGCCCGGGACGGATTCCCGATGCCCCGGAGCGCCCTGCGGCCGGACGGGAGCTCCGCGACCACGGGCTGGGACGTGCTCTCCTTCTGCGCCGACATCCTGTTCCGCCGCGCCGACTTCCTTCCCGGGCGTGAGCGGCAGGCCCGCGAAGCCCTGGGACGCGGGGAATGGGACGAGGCCGCCGGCCTCGGCGAGGCGCCCTGGGTGGATCGCTGGATGTTCCGCCTGCTGGCGCGGATCCCGCGCCTGGCGGCCCCGATCGCGGAGCTGCCGCGGCGGGCCTCGGCCTGGCTCACCCACGACCTCGACAACCTGGCGAAGTGGCGCCCGCGCTCGGTGGCCGGGCAGATCCTGCGCACGCCCGCGCAGGCGCTGATGGGCCGCTTCGCTTTGCTCGCCCGGAACTGGGGCGAGATCGCCGCGCGCGTCCTGACCGGGAAGGATCCCTTCGACACCATGGACGCGGTGCTGGAGATGGAGCGCGGCCGGCGATCCGCCAACTTCTTCCTGGCCAACGGCCGGGATCACCTCTTCCACCGCTACGACCTGAGGAAGCCGCGCTTCCGCAGGGTCCTCGCCGCCTGCCGGGACGCGGGCATGGCCGTGGGCCTGCACGGGCAGGTGCGCCACATCTCCGAGCCGGCCGGCATCGCCGCCGAGAAGCGCAAGCTCGAGGGCCTCCTGGGAGCGCCGGTCCTCCTCAACCGCCAGCATTACTTGCGCTGGGATCCGCGAGCCACTTTTCCGGCCCTCGAGGCCGCGGGCATCCGCGTCGACTCCACCTTGGGCTACAACGACATGCCCGGCTTCCGGTGCGGCACCGCCCTGCCCTTCCCCTGGTTCGACTGCGCCGCCGGACGGCCGCTCCGGCTGCTCGTCGTCCCCCTGGTGCTGGCGGAGTTCCAGTTCTACGATCCGGGCGCCTTCGACGGCGGGGCCGTGCGCGCCGCCATCCGGCGCTACCAGGACGCGGCCTGCGCCCAGGGAGGCGTGTTCACGACGCTGTTCCACAACGAATACTTCCATGACGCCCAGTTCCCCGGGCATGGCCGCGTGTACGCGGACATGCTGGCGGGCCTGCGCGAGCGGGGCCTGCCGGACTTCGATCCCCTGGCCGTCGCGGCGCGCTTCGAAAGCCTCCATGGCTGAGGCGGTGCGCATCCATGGCTGAGGGAGGAGGCGCCGCTCCCGGCGGCCTTTCCGCTGCGCGCGAGGCGCTCCTCGTCGTCCTGTCCCAGGCCGCGGGCCAGATCCTCGGCCTCGTCTCCCTGTCCCTGACCTCCTCCTACCTGGGGCTCGAGGCCTTCGGACGCTACGGCCTCTGCCTGGTCGACTTCGGCGTGTTCGCCAACCTGGCCAACTTCGCGCTGCCGGTGGCCTTGGTGCCGCTGGCCGTCCGCATGGGCCTCTCGCGCGACTCCTTCGCCCTGGCCGTCAGCGCGCGCCTCTGGACCACGCTCATGTCCCTGCTGTGCTACCTCGCGTTCGAGGCCGCCTTCCGCTCCGATGCGGAGATGGTGGCTGCCGGCCGCGTGCTGGCGCTGGCCGTGGCCTTCAATCCCCAGCAATTGGAGTGGTGGAGCATGGCCCGCCGTTCCTTCCAGGACCTGATTCTCCACCGCGTCGTCGGCGGGGCGGTCACCCTGGCGCTGGTCCTGCTCTGGGTGGGCCGGTCGCCGGGATTGGTGTCCGCGGCCGGGGCCTTCGTGGCGGGGCCCGTGGCCGCCTTCCTGGCGCTGGCCCTGCGATCGGGGCGCGGACTCGGCGGCGGTCCGGCATCGCTCCGCGGTCCCGGGAATCCCGCCCTGTGGGGGCTGTGGCACACCTCCCTGCCCGTGGCCCTGACCACCGTCTGCGACGTTCTCTTCCTGCCGCTGGGATATTACGCCTTCCGCTTCGTCCAGGGCGAAGGCGCCCTGCTCGGCGCCTACGGCACCGCCCACAGGCTGGCCCTGGCCGCCTCCCTCGCGGCCTCCAGCCTGTTCATGATCCTGCTGCCCCGCTTTTCGGCGCCGCACCCCGGGACGGAGTCCGCCCGCGCGACGGACCTGGCCCGGCGCCTGGACCGCTATGCCCTCGGCCTCGGGGCCATCCTCTTCGCCGCGCCCTTCCTGGCCCGGCCCGTGCTGAGGCTGCTCTTCCCGGGAACCGACTGGACACCGGACGCCCTGGCCTTCGGGGCCTGGACCTTGTCCTGCATGGCCGCCTCCAGCGTGCTCCACCTGCTGCGCATGGGTCCACTCACCTTGGCCCTGGCCGCCGGGAAGTCCTGGCTGTACGCGGGCCTCTTCTTCCTGTCGGGAGCCGCCAACCTGGCCGCGGTGTGGATCGGCGCCAGGCTGGCCGATCCCCTTTCCCTGCCGGCCTGGTCCCTGGCCGCCGACGCCGTGTTCACGGGGTGCTGGCTGTGGCATGTGCGGCGAAGAAGGCCCCTGGCGGCGGCCTGGCGCCTGCTGGCAATGGTGGTCGTCGCGGGCCTGTACCTGCTCTGGGCCCGCCGATTCGCCTGAGGCGGAGCCCGAAGCTGCCCCATCGGGTTCCAACGGATCCCATCTGCGACTTGCTGCTTCACATTCCCAGCCGGACCGAAGATGAGGCAATAGCGAAGACGGAAAACTCGATGGAATTTCTCTCACAAGCTGTTGGAGAATCTGTGACCCCAGTGCTTTGGGGTCGTCATGCCGATGCGTTGGCCAAGGTAACGGCTGCCCGGACGACAAGGGCGGCGAAGGATACGAGCAGCCTGGGAGCCCGGAAACTGCTATCTTGGGATGCCCAGGAAACCCATGTCCGAGAAGACCTTAGCCAGCGACTACGCCGAGTACTACGAAAAGTCGGCCATCTTCCCCCAGCAGCTGGATGCCCGGGAGCTGGAGCTGTTCGCCTCGCTGGCGCCGGAGCGGACTTCCGACATCCTCGACCTCGGCTGCGCCGAGGGGAGGCTGGCCGTGCGGCTTGCCCGGGACGGGCACCGGGTCAGCATCGGCGACGTGGCGACCGCGCAATTGCGCCGCGCCGAGGCCCTGGCGGAGAAATCCGGCGTACGCCTCGCCGGTTCCTTCGCCTGCAACATCGAAGAGGGCATCGGTGCCTTCGGGGAAAGCCGCTTCGATGCCATCTTCTTCATGGACGTGCTCGAACACCTCAAGAACCCGGTGCAGGGGCTGGTGAACCTGAGGACCCTGCTCAAGGACGACGGGCAGCTCATCCTCAATACTCCCAACGCCTGCACGCCCTACCGCTTCCTGTGGCACCTGGTGCGCCGGGGGCCGGCTTCCATCGATTACTACAATCCGGAGAAGCTCGGGGATTTCCATTTCCAGACCTACGATTACCTGACCCTGGAGAAAACCCTCAATTTCGTGGGCTTCAAAATCGCGCGGCAGAAGCCCACCCGCATGACCATTCCCCGGCTCTTCTCCTCCCGCCTGCTGGGGCGTTTCTTCCCCTTGCTCTCGGATAACCTGCTCGTAGCCTGCCGGAAGACCGAGCCCATCGACCTGGAAGCCCAAATCGAGCATTGGAAGCGCACGCTTCCGGTGCATAATGCATTATCTTGAGGATGCCGGTCCGGGGGACCGGTTGGGTTTTTTTCGGTGGAATCGATGACACGCGTCGACAGGCAGCCAGCGGACAAGCGCGCGCCCGGATCCCGGAGGCATGCCTTCGGGCGGCGGGCGGCCGCATGGGCGGCGGCTATCCTGTCCGGGACCCTGGCGGCGGCCTGCGTTTTCGAGACGCGCACCGAGGCGCCGAAGGTCCTGTTCATGGGGAACAGCATCACCTACAACCGCCCCGTGCCCGAGATTGGGTGGGACGGCGCCTGGGGCATGGCGGCCTCCGCCCGGGACAGCGACTACGTTCACCAGACGGTGCGCCTGCTCGCCGAACGGGGGCTCGCGGTGGAGGCCCACGTCGCCGACCGCGATTGTCCCGACTGCGACGGGGCCATCGACGAGCAGATCCACAACATGGACCAGGTGGAGCGCCTCAAGCCCCGCTACGTGATCGTGCAGCTGTCCGAGCACAGCCAGGAGATAGAGCTGCGCAGCGGCAAGATGACGGAACAGTACCGGAAGCTGCTCCGGGGCCTCGATTCCCTCGGGGTCCCCCACGTGTATTGCCTGGGAACCTGGAGCGAGGCCGCCGAGGAGGGCCCCTACGCGCAGGCCATCCATTACGCGGTGCGGGAGTTCCCCGGCGTGCGCTACCTCTCCATCCGCCACGTGTCCGCCGATCCCGCCAATTACGGGGACCCGGCCCTGTTCGGCGATACCGGCGTCCTCTGGCATCCCGGAGACAAGGGCATGCTCGGAATCGCCCGCGTAATCGCCGACGCCATCTGGGAGGACCGCTGATGCGGCCGTTCCGCGCCTGCCTGCCGGCGGCCACGGCCGCCCTGATCGCGGCCTTCGCCGCCGGGACCGCCGTCGCCGCCCCGGACATCACCGGCCCCGAGGCCCGGGCCTTCCTGGGCGGCCGCACCGGCAAGATCGTCTACCTCAAGACCTCGCTGCGGCAGATGTACTTCATCGACCTTTCCGACAGCGTCCTCACGGAGCGGCGCATCGCCGAGGACGCGTATTGCATCAGCCCCCAGATCCACCCGGACGGGACCCGCGTCCTCTACGAGTCCGAGTCCAGCGTCTTCATCCGGAACCTGGAGGAGAACAGCACCCAGCGCATCCTGGTGGCCAGGTCCACGCCGACCGGCGGCGTCTCCCTGGAGCCGCATTGGTGGATCCATCCCAAGACCGGCGAAGAGTACGTGATCTTCTCCACCGGCAGCGTCAACGAGGAGGAGTGGCCCCCCAAGTCCGGCATGACCTACATCCAGAAGGTCGAGAAGGGGACGGGCCGCCCGGTGGGATCCGTCCTCACCATGCTGCCTTTCGCGATGTCGGGCGGGAGATCCAAGGACGGCATGTGGGGGGCCACCTCCCACCACACCACCGGCATGTACAAGCTCCAGCCCGAAAAGGTGGAGAACGCCTTCTTCGCGTCCACCAACTGGCTGGACAGCGGGGCGTTGCTGGCCTGCAACGCCTCCATCAGCCCCTCCAAGGATCCGGCGCGCCAGAACCGCATGATGCACCTGAACTCCGGCGTGGTGGTCGGGGCCGGCAGGGTCCTCGAGAACCACAAGGCCATCCTCATCCGCTCCTGGAACGATGCGGGTTCGAACCATCCCCTCTGGTACATGGGCATCCCCGGCGACGCCAGCAACGACGACGGCAGCGGGAACCTGTTCTGGGAGCATCCCGAGTGGTCCACCGACGAGGACTATTTCACCGCCGTGGGCTCCAAGATCGTGGAGGGGTATGCGGAGGCCGATCTCTACATCGGCCGCATCAGCTACGCCGGGGACAGCCAGATCCGGCGGGTGCTCAAGGGCGGGGGCATCAACCATTATCCCCATCTCTGGATCAAGGACGGGCTCCGGCCCGCCCGGATCCGCCTGGCC
>CBILQL010000097.1:0-11042 GCA_966238865.1 uncultured bacterium | reverse complement strand
ACTTCCTGGACGGGTACAACCAGATCCTCAAGGACCTGGACGAGAAGTCCAAGGTGGAGATCAAGCAGAACAAGCAGGACACCCCCTTCGGCCAGGTGGACGCCAAGGGGACGAAGATCATCAAGGGGCCCTTCGCCGGGGACTCCTCCATCCTGGGGCTCAAGAGCCAGCTCCAGAGCATGATGACCTCCAAGATCGACGAGCTGACCTCCTCCGGCCTGAGCAGCTACAACAGCCTGGCCGCCCTGGGCATCACCTCCGAGCAGAAGACCGGGTTCCTCACCATCAACGAGGACAAGTTCAACGACGCCCTGGACGCGGACATGGAAGGCGTGCGCCGCCTGTTCAACACCTTCGGCTACACCGACAACGCGGCCCACACCTTCGGCACCTACACCAAGGACACCAAGACGGGCACCTACGCCTACGACCGCACGGGCGTGACCTTCGACGAGGACAAGACCGCTGGGACGGCCAACGCGACCGCCAGCGTCACCGGCGACGGGGACATCCTGAACTCCCTGTCCGGCGATTCCAAGGGCCTGGCCATCAAGGCCTCCAGCGGATCGGGCAACGTCACCTTCGTCCGCGGGCTGGCCGGCCAGGTGCGGCAGTTCTACGAGAAGATCACCGACTACGTGGGCGGCTTCGTCACCGACACCGCCAAGGGCATCCAGAAGCGCATCGACGACCAGACGTCGCGCATCGAGAAGCTGGAGAAGCAGGTGGACAAGTACAAGTCCCGGCTCACCCAGCAGTTCGCCCAGCTCGAGATAACCATGTCCCGGCTCCAGTCCCAGAGCGCTTCGTTCCAATCCCAGATAGGCAGTCTCAGGAGATAAGCATGTCGTACGCGCCGCACAAGAGCTACAAGTCCGCCGACGTCGTCACCGCCGACCGCGGCAAGCTCGTGATCATGATCTACGATCACTGCATCAAGTGGATCCGGCGCGCCGAGGAGGAGCTCAGGGCGGGCTCGCTGGAGAAGATGGCCAAGGCCGTGCAGCGCGCCCAGGCCGGCATCACCGAGCTGATGTGCGCCCTGGACATGGAGAAGGGCGGCGACATCTCCAAGAACCTCTTCAACCTCTACGATTTCTACGGCAAGCACCTCACCCTGGCCATCAAGGACCGCTCCGAGAAGGCCCTGGCGGACGTGCTGGCCATGATGAGCTCGCTGCGCGAGGCCTGGGTGGTCGCCGTCGAGAACGTGCGCCGCGACAACCGCGGCTCCCTGTCCACCGCGGCCTCCTCCCTGTCCCTGGTGTCCTGAGGCGCGCATGCATCCCCTGACCGCGAAGATCGTCGCCGAGCTGGACCAGCTCTTCGGCCTCTACCAGCTGGCCGTGGACCTGTCCAAGCGCATCAGCCCCGACGACGAGGAGACCACCGCCCGGGTCATCGAGGCCCGTCAGAAGATCCTGGACCGCACCGCGGCGGGATCCCGGGAGGCGGCGGCCCTGCTCAAGAGCTTCCGCGAGGAGAAGCTGATGCCCGCCAACGAGCAGGCGCTGGTGGAGGAGAAGCGCAACCTGATCCTCGACATCGCCGCCAAGATGCAGGCCGCCGACAACCAGGTGATGCGGTCCATGCAGGCCAAGCTGGCGGCCCTCCGCAAGGAGATGGCCGGCCAGACGGAGAAAAAGAACGCAGCGCGGGCTTATATCACGGCTCCGCAAGCGATGATCTCGTGACTTGCTGAAACGGAAAACTTTCCATTGCGCTTCGCGCAAAGGAAAGTTTTCTCGCCGGCTCCCATCGCCCGCTAGCGCGGGCTCCGGGCTCCCTCCACACGAAAACCAGGATGCGAGGGCTGTGGAGCCCATCGTACGAAAACCTGTACGCGCGGGCTGCGGAATCCAACCGTCAGCGGGCCGGCGTGCTGGTCAGGCGTCTTTGGCTTTGACGTAGATGATGGTGGTCGGGCCTCCGTCCGGGGACGGCCGGGTTTTGGATTCGAGGTAGTCCTGGGATTTCACCAGTTCGCTCAGCTTCTTTTTTCCGTAATTCCGCGCATCGAATTCGGGATTGGCCTTGTTGATCTGGTTTCCGACCGCGCCGAGCAAAGCCCAGCCGTCGTCTCCCGCGGCGGCGGATATTGCGGATAGGAGCATGGCCTTCAGAGCGGTATGATCGGCCTGAACGGGCGGATGGCTGTTCGACGGCTCTTTCAGGATTTCCGTGAACACGAATTTGTTGCAGGCGGCGACGAAGGGCTTGGGCGTTTTCCTCTCCCCGAACCCGTAGACGACGTGGCCGGACTCCCGGAGCCTGGTCGCAAGACGGGTGAAATCGCTATCCGAGGAGACGAGGCAGAAGCCGTCCGCATGCCTGCCATGCAGCAGGTCCATGGCATCGATGATCAGCGCCGAATCGGTCGCATTCTTGCCGGTCGTCAACCGGAACTGCTGGACCGGCTGGATGGCCAAGGAATGCAGATGCTCCTTCCATCCGGCGAGATTGTTCGTCGTCCAGTCGCCGTAGGCGCGCCGGATGGTCGCGATGCCGTATCGGCCGATTTCGTGCATCAATTCCGCCGCGAGCGAGGGCTGCGCGTTGTCCGCGTCTATCAGCACGGCCAGCCTGTCCGGGCGCTGTTCTTTCATGCGCGGCCTCCCAACGTGGCGTTCGACCGCGAACTCCCCGGATTCGGGGCCGCGGCACGAACCTATCGATGGTATCACGGCAGGGATGGCGGCTACAAGTTTGAATCGCGGGGATAAGCCGGCACGCCTGGAACCGGGGCGCCACGGACGGCGCTACAACGATAGTGCGGCAATCAGCAGCGGGCCGCGCCCCGTAACGGCCGGGAGCAGAGGCCGCCGCTTCCCTATTCCTCTTCGTCGAGCGCTTCGCCCTCATCGACTTCGTCGTCGAAGGCGTCTTCCTCGTCCGGGCCGTCAAGGCCGTCTTCGCCGCCGGCCGCAGGGGAACTCAGGCGGTGGGCGGGGACGCCCGGGGGCGGGCCCAAGGCTTCGAAGGCGGTCACGAAGTTGTCCACGGAGAGGTCCTCGGCGCGGGCGCCCTCCCCCAGGCCGAGCGATTCCAGGACGCCGAGCACCCTGGCCTTGGGGTAGAAGGGGGCCAGCACGTTGGTCAGTTTCTTGCGCTTCTGGGTGAAGGACAGTTCCACGAAGCTGAGGAAATGGGGATCGAGCGCGCGGGGCTCGGCCAGGGGCGTGAGCTGCACGGTGGCGGAGAGCACCTTGGGCCGGGGGCGGAAGGCGTCCGGATCGATCTTGCGGATCAGTTCGGCGGCTGCATGGTTCTGGACGAATACGGTGAGGAAGCCGAAGTCCCGGCTGTGTGGCTTGGCGCAGAGGCGCTTGCCCACCTCGTACTGCACCATCACGTGCATCGACTTGCAGCGGGAGATGAAGGGGAGGAAGCGGAGGAGGATGGGCGCGGCCCGGTTGTAGGGGAGGTTCCCGACCACGACCGGGCGGGCCCCCGGGAACGGCGCATGCTCGGAGAGCAGCTTCTCCACGTCCACGCGGGTGGCGTCGGCGCGGACCACCTCGACGGGCCCCCATTCGGGATGCTTGCCGATGTGCTCCACCCATTTCGGATCGATTTCCAGGGCCGTGAGCTTGGCGCAGCGGGGCGCCAGGCGGCGGGTCAGGGCCCCCTGGCCGGGGCCGATCTCGATAATCCAGTCCCCGGGGGCGGAGGGCACGTCGTCGGAGATTTGGCGGATCACGCCCTCGTCCACCAGGAAGTTCTGCCCGAACTTCCAGCGGGTGCGGCGGTCATCCTCCTCCCGGGAGGCCGTTTTCCGACGCCCCAGTCCTCTCTGTTTCCTTGCCATGCTGCCCTCGTCCCCGGCCGGGGGGCACACAATATGGGATACTTTGCCGGCCCTGGCAACCGGCGTTCCGATATAAGGCCTTGTGAGTAAAGCCCTTGGCAAGAAAAAAAGTTGCCGATCGAGAGGGCCGGAGGCGCCTTTTTCGTATAATAGTCCAGCATTTTGAAGCGCTTTGGGCCTTCGGCAGGTCCGGAACGGTCGTGTTCCGGAAGTGGATGGAGCCTGGTTTCCGGATGCGCCGGGATGCCGGGCGTGTCCCGCCCGTATCGCAACGGCATGAGGGAAATGGTGGAGTCGGCACTTGGCATTTGATCAGAAAGCGGGCCCGGGAGGCGCTCCCCGTCGCGGGGGCCTGATCCCGGGGCCTGCAATCCTGCCGGCTCTCCTGGCCACAGGCTGCATCCTCCCGCTCATCCTCGCCCTGGGGCCGCGCAGCGTCCACGCCGTGTACGTGGAGAGCCAGGATTACCTGCAGGTGCCCGAGGCCGGCAAGCCCCTGGAAGGAATGCTGCCGCAGAAGGGCGTGGAGTCCTCGGCGGGTCGGGGCCTCCTCAAGGTGAACAGCGCCTACCTCAAGCGCAGCCACAACGTGAACTTCGAGACCCGCGAGGTCGAGGTGGTGGAATACCTCTCGGTGCCCACCGGCGCTCCGGGCGGCTCCGAGGCCTCCGGCGCGGGATCCGGCCCGCCGAGCGGGGACTCGACCGCCCTCTGGCAGGCCTATTATCCCGAGCTCAACGCCTACTCCGAGGACATGGGCGAGCTGGCCTGGCGGCGCAAGTGGCTGAACGGGCTCATCGGCCAGGAGGACGCCTCCCAGGCCGGGCCCGAGGGCATGCTCGACATCGTGCTGCCCGTGAACGTCCCCGATTGGATGAAGCGCATCGGCGTGGACAAGCCGCGCCTTCGCATCAACGGGTCCTACAAGCTGGTGGTGGAGGGGAGCCGCCTTTCCGGCACCGGGGCGCCCGGCGGCGGCGACTCCTGGTTCCCCAACCTGCACATGGACCAGCAGCCGGCGTTCTCGGTGAAGGGCTCCATCGGCCGGCTGATCAACGTCGAGATCAACAGCGAGGAGGGCTTCGGCACCAACCTGAAGGAGCAGCTCAAGATCACCTACAAGGGGGAGGGCGACGAGCTCGAGGACGACATCATCCAGGAGATCGAGGCCGGCAACACCTCCCTGGCGCTCACCGGCACCAGCCTCACCGGCTACACCGAGAACCACAAGGGCCTCTTCGGCCTCAAGATGCGCATGAAGTTCGGGGGGCTGGAGGTGACCACCATCGCCTCGCAGGAGGGCGGATCCCAGGAGAAGCAGAAGCTGGGCCTGGGCACCACCTTCTCCGAGTTCGTGATCGAGGATCGCAACATGGATCTGCACCGCCATTTCTTCCTGAAGATCGCGGACCGCAGGGAGTACGGGAATCCGTCGAACTGGGTCGGCACTCCGGTGCCGTACCTGACCGCTCCGGAATCCCGCGGCCGCAACCCCGTCCAGGTGTACGAGAACCTGCTCAGCGACCAGGCGGGGCAGTTCCGGGAGACCAAGACCGCGTGCGCCCACGACGCGGACGGGAACCGGACCAGCCTGTGCGAGACCGGGCGCTGGAAGCTGCTGACGGCCGGCACGGACTACTTCTACAACGAGCGCCTGCGCATGCTCTCCGTCCCGGGCGGGCACCGCCACATCTCGCTGGCGGTGCGCTGGACCGGCGATTTCCTCGCCCCCAACGGCGGACCGGGGCCCAGCGACCAGCTGATCCTCATCCATTCCCGCACCTCGGTGACGGCGCCGGATCTGGACAGCCTCATGTGGCGCAACGTCTACAGCATCGGCAAGGTGTCCGCCTCCGACCGCGACCAGTTCCGCATGCGCGTGGTGGACAAGGACAGCCTCGAGAAGTTCCCGGACGAGAGCATCACCTTCCTCCGCCGGCTGGGGCTGGAGCGCGGCGACAAGCCGGGCCAGATCGACTTCGACAACCCCGACATCTTCAATTTCGACCAGGGGTACATGGTGCTCCCGTGCCGGGGCGGCGTGGACGAGGCCGACAACGCCCAGAACTGCCTCACCCCCGTGAAGCGGGTGGTGAGGAACGGCGCCACCGACATCTACACCCTCAACGTGGACGAGGTCCAGACGGGCTCCCCGGCCGTCCGCTTCATCGTCACCGGCAAGCAGCGCAAGTCCACCTTCGACGTGCGCGAGACCTCCCACTCCGTGAACGGGTCCCAGTGCATGGACATCACCCCGAACACCGAGAAGGTGGTGCGCAACGGCTCCGAGGTCCTCGTGAGGGGCACCGACTACGAGGTGCTCTACGAGACGGGCCAGATCACCCTCACCTCCCCGCGGGCCCGCGATCCCAACGCCTCCATCGAGGTCAGCTACGAGTGCAACCCGCCCTTCCAGATCCAGGACAAGATCCTGCTCGGCACCCGCATGGAATACAAGCTGGAGGGGATCTCCGACGAGAGCATCCTGGGCGCGACCCTGCTCTACAAGAGCCAGACCACCACCGAGAAGCGGCCGGAGCTGGGCCGCGAGCCCTTCAACCAGTTCCTGTGGGGATTCAACGCCCGGCTCACCGGCGCCCCGAAGTGGATGACGCGGGCCGCCAACCTGGTGCCCTTCGTGGCGACCGAGGCCCCCTCCAAGGCCCAGTTCGACTTCGAGGTGGCCCAGAGCCGGTACAACCCCAACACCAAGTCCAGCGCCTATCTCGACAACTTCGAGAACAGCGAGAACGTCCTTTCCATGCCCACCACCATCTACTCCTGGTACAAGGCCTCGCCGCCCGAGCTCAACTCCTCGGGCAACCCGGACGAGACCCTCGACCACCGCCACCAGGGGCGCTTCTGGTGGCACTCCAGCGTCAAGGAGATCTACTCCCGCATCTTCGGCCAGACCAAGAGCCAGGTGACCAACAGCCGCGAGCATGTGCTGCTCAAGCTGACGCTCGAGCCAAACGACAACCTGGAGGGAAACTCCTGGGGCGGCGTGATGCGCGCCTTCTCGCCCGGGCTCTACAACCAGAGCCGGAAGCGCATGCTCGAGGTGGTGGTGAGCGGGCGCGTGGGCAAGCTGCACGTCGACCTGGGGCAGATCTCCGAGGACGTCGGCATTCCCGCCCTCAACCAGGGCAGGCCCGACGGCGTCCTGCAGTCCGAGGTGGACGTGGGCCGCGAGGTGATCAATTCCAAGGACTACGGCCTGGACGGCCTCAAGGACGAGGATGAGCAGGGCGTCCGCTGGGAATGCCGCCCCTCCTGCTACGCCGTGGCCCTGGACCAGCAGGACGGCGACCCGGGCATGGACAACTACAAGAAGCCCAAGGATGACGACACGGAGCAGGGCCCCTGGGTCAACGGAACCGACAACAACAACGGGGGCTACGGCGGCTACACCTTCGACACCGAGGACCTGGATCGCTCCGGCGTGCTGGACACCCGCAACCTCTACATGCGCTACACCATGGCGCTGGACACCGTCTGCAACGCCTCCACCCATTGCGAGGAGCTCCGCCCCGGCTGGCGCAAGTACCAGATCCCCCTCTACGGATCGGGGGCGCGCCTGGGGGCCGCGGCCGGGGAGAGCGAGGCGCAGATCCTCTCCACCGTGAAGATGATCCGCGTGTGGATGAACAAGCTTCCGCCCCGCGTCTCCAGGGCCCAGGTGCAGATCGCGCGCATCAACCTGGTGGGCAACTCCTGGGAGGAGGGCGAGCGCAACCGCGACTACGAGATAGACTCCGACCGCTACGGCTCCGGCGACCTGAGGGACAGCGCGGCGGTGCGGGTGCCCCAGTCGATTCCCGACAGCAACCGCCTGCGCGTGGACGTGATCAACAACCAGGAGGAGAAGGGCTACATGCCCTCCCCCAACACCAAGGAGGAGCGCGACACCCGCACCGACGAGCCGATCCAGGAGCGCTCCCTGGTCCTGCGCTACGAGAACCTGCATCCGGGCGAGGCCGTGCACGCCACCCGTCTCCTGGGCGGCGATCCCAAGGATCTCACGCAGTACGACCGCATCCTGCTGGAAATCCACCCGGATTCCTCCTCGGCCCGCAACAACCGGGCCTACGACCCCCAGCAGAACCGGGTCAGCTTCGGCCTGCGCCTGGGCAAGGACGAGGGCAACCGGGAAAGCCGCGATTATTACGAGATCCGCCTGCACGTGGACACCAGCGCGATGGCCCAGACCGGGATCCGGCACCGGGACCTCTGGGGGCGCAACTCCTTCGAGGTCCGCCTGGACGATCTCACCGGCCTCAAGAACGACCCCCTGTACGGCCAGTATCCCGCCCGCAAGGTCAGCCGCGCGGCCTGGCACGAGGGCCGCCAGGACTCCTCCCTCGTCCTCTCCGTGGTGGGCAATCCGACCCTCTCGCGCATCGACTGGATGCGCCTGGTCGTATACGTGGACTCCAGCGCGTCGGTGAACCAGAAAGGCGAGATCTGGCTGAACGACCTGCGCCTGGAGGGGGTGGACAAGTCCCTCGGAACCAGCATGAACACCCGCTTCCAGCTGGACTTCTCCGACTTCGTGAGCGTCTCGGGCAACCTCACCTACGCCAACGGCGGGTTCACGACCATGAGCCAGACCCGGGCCACCCCTGCCGCCTCCCGCTCCACCGTGGACTACAACGCGGCGGCCAGCCTCTACGCCAACAAGTACTTCCCCGACCAGTGGGGGCTGTCCATCCCCGTCAACCTGCAGTTCCAGGGGCGCATCGAGCGGCCCTTCACCCAGCCCTCCTCCGACTTCAACCTCACCGGGACCGATTTCGCCGACATCATGGGGGACATCTTCCGCGACCGGCTGCGGGCCGATACCCGCGAGGATACCCTCCACGACCAGGCCACCCGCTCGTCCCGGCTCTTCCAGAGCACCAAGTTCGATCAGCGGTTCTCGATCGCGTACAAGAAGGAGCGCCGCTCCGCGAACTGGCTCACCCAGGCGTTCCTCGAGCGGCCCGACCTGCAGTACTCCTTCTCCTCCTCGGAAGAGGACAACTATTACGCGACTTCGGAGACCCGGAGCTACGAGACCCGGGTGCTGTACGACCTGACGGTCTTCGACAGCAAGGGCTACCGTCCCCTCTCGTCGACGGAGAAATGGAAGTACATGCCCCGGTTCTTCTCGGAAATCGAGTTCCGCCCCTGGTGGGACAAGCTGAACCTGACGCTGTGGGACATGTCTTTCATCCACTCCAACAAGTTCAACAAGCCCCGCAATCCCAACGACGTGCCCGTGAACCTCCCGACCGACTACACGGTGGACCTGGGGCACAGCGTCGACCTGTCCTGGCGCCCCCTCAACTTCTTCAACTTCGACTACCGCGTGGAGACCAGCCGGGACTTCGACAGCCAGCACGAGTGCTTCGACGAGAGCTTCTGGACGGAAGGGGCCGCCGATTGCCCGGCCGGGATCCTGGCCCGGGGCCTCGTCTTCAGCTGGGACGACGATCAATACCGCGGCGGCCACAGGGGCGACGAGTACCTGATCCTGGCCGCCGAGCGGAACCGCTCCCAGACCTTCCACGCGAACCTGAACCCGAGCCTGTTCTCCTGGCTCACCGTGGGGGGCAGCTTCAACTCCGGCTTCCGCCAGAACCGGTACGATTCCGTACCCGACCTCAGCACCCAGGCCAGCAGCCGCCCCGAGTATTTCGAGGCCAACTCCGATCACGACATCCGCCTCAACTCCAGCCTCAGCCTGCCCGGGATCTTCGGCCTGGGCGGCGACAAGAGCTTCCTGGCGGGGATCAAGAAGGGCATGGATCGGTGGAGCCTCCGCAACCTGGACGCCAGCTACACCGTCTCGCACAAGTACAACCGGGAGCGGTACCGGTACGAGTCCCTGGGCCGGAAGGGCCTCGATCGCGAAAAGGGCCTCGGCCGCGGCGAATTCTACGCCTACCAGTTCGGCATGGTGTACGAGAGCCTGGCAGACTTCTTCTACAACCTGGTCGACGGGGAGCCGGACCCCGGGTTCATGGACTACCTCTCCGTGCCCGACACCATCGCCGGCGAGAACGAGTTCTCGCACGAGGTGAACCGCTCGCTGGACGTCGGCACGGGCTTCACCGTGCCCGTGCTGGACCTGAGCCTCTCCTTCAACGGGAAATACAGCAAGCTGTACACCCTGCACCGCGCCCTCCTGGCGAGCGACACCTCGGTGACCTTCCCGGACTACACCGTGACCGGCACGTTCAACGACTTCGCCAGCCGCATCGCCCTGCTGCGGCGCTACTTCCGCTCCGTCACGTCCACCACCACCTTCAACTACCGGGTGGAGGACAGGCGGGCCAGGTTCTCCAGCTCCCCGGATCGCCGCACGACCTCGTTCAAGCTGGATCCCCTGGTGCGCGTGGCGGCCACCACCAACAAGGACCTGCGCACCGAGGCCAGCGTCAGGCTGGGGCGCGACCTGGAGGACCAGTACTACAAGGTCGCGGGAGGGACGGAAGACGTCCGCTATTACGGCGGGTGGAAGCCGCTGACCTGGTATGCGCGTCCGGACAGCATGAACAACCCCAAGGAAGGCTTCAACGTGGGCGGCGACATCTCGGTCTCCAAGGACATCGAGACCCAGAAGGGCATCCAGTTCTGGCGCTACTACATCAAGCTCCAGAACAACCTCCGGCTGAAGATCTCCTCCGGCGTCAACTACCTGTTCTCCGAGACCCGGTACAAGGACCAGGATCCGGTGCGCAACCAGGACCAGCTCACCGGCACGGTGAAGCCCGAGGTGTCCTACAACTTCACCAACAACGTGGACGCCATGTTCTTCATGCAGTACAAGTACGACAAGCTGTGGCACACCGGGAACAACGAGTCGACCCACGAGGTGCAGCTGCACGGCGAATTCACGATGCGCTTCTAGGGGGGCCCGGTCGCGGGGGGGGCGTGCGGACGGCGTGGGCCGTGGGCGTTCCGGGGCGGGGACCGAAGCTCGTGGAGGGGGTGGGTCGCCGGGTTTTCCCGCGCGCGCACGCTTCCGATCATGCCCTGGGGAAGATGCCCTGGACCGTCCGCTCGCGAAGCTGCGAAGCCCCTGCCACGCGCCGGAAAACCCCCGCTTCGGAAGGCCCCGGAACGCCCACGGCCCACGCCCGCCACCCTCTGTTACCCCCCCGCGACTGAGCGCCCCTCCCCACAGGGGACGAGGGACAGGCGGGGGTCATTTGAAGAGAAGTGAAGAGAAGAGAAGAGGGAAGAGTTC
>CBILQL010000096.1:0-11078 GCA_966238865.1 uncultured bacterium | reverse complement strand
GACCAGCCGCACGTGGGTGTCCTTGCCGATGCTCGCGACTGTGTAGACCCCGGTGCTGGTCTCCTTGGAGTTCGCGCCGTTGACGACCAGGGAGTCGAGACGGTAGTTGGCGCCCAAGCTATACTTCCATGTCACCGTGGATCCGGAATCGACCAGGGAGTCCACCGGGCTGATGACCGCCGCTCCGGCGGTGGCCGTGCCCGTGACCTTGTAGCCGCGCACGTAGGAGACGCTGTAGGAGCGGTTGGCCCGCACGGTGTCGATGACGACGGTGCTGTCCGGCCTGGGATTGGCGCAGGTGTTGCCGGTGCAGACGCCGTTCAAGGCCACCTTGTAGCCGGCAGCCGGCATCAGCTTGAAGCTCGCCCTCGCGCCCGAGTCCACGGTGACCGGGCTGGCGGGGGCGACCGTGCCGGGGCCGGCAACCTTCCACTCGACGGTGTAGGTGCGCACGAACTCCACGGCGAAGGTGTGGTTGGCGTTGAGGGAGACGAAGGTATAGACGCCGTCATAGGCGCTCGGCTCGTCCTTGCCGTCCAGCTTGACGCTCCGGATGCGGCAACCGGAGGCCGGCGTGAGGACGTATTCCGGGCTGGAACCGTAGTCGTAGGTGGAATCGGCGCCCGGGGACACCTTGCCGCAGCCCTTCACGTCCAGGTCCACGGTGTAGCGCAGCATCTCGAAGCCGGCCTGCAGCCGGGCGAAGCCCGACTTCAGGGTGACGTCGGTGGGATTGGCGGTCGAATCGGCCAGTTCCGCCGAGCCTTCGACCACGCTCCATCCCAGGAACTTCCAGCCGGCATAGCTGCCGCCCGACAGGGGAAGGCTCCCGTCCACGGGCAGGTCGAGGGAGTCCGCGACCACGGGCGCGGCGGCGCCCATCTTGCGGAGGACGATCAGCCGTCCCAGGCGCAGGACGCGCACCCGGTAGGTGGTCTTGCTCTTGCCGTCCTGGGCCGTGACCACGAAGGTGAAGACGTTCTCGCCGAATTCCAGCGTCCGGGGCCCGGTGAAGGTGCCGGAGGTCATGGCGCTGTCGCCGAAGCTGAGGCTCGCGCCCGCCGAGGCCACCGTCGGCTTGAAGGTGACGCTGGACACCGTCTGGGGGACGGTGTCGGCGTATTCCACCACCGAGGGGGAGAAGGCCGGGGTGAGGACCAGGTTCGGCGATTCCAGCTTGGCGAGCGTGGCCTCGCTGTTGGGATTCCGCTTGATGGAGATCCGGTACTCGCGCTGCGATCCGTCCGCGGCGGTGACGATGATATGGAACGCGTCCGGATTGTTCCCCAGGTTGAGCTTCACGGGATTGGAAGCCTCGCCGGAGGGGTTCTCCTCGGCGTTGACGACGATCTTGGTGGAGGCGACCTTGACCGTGGGCGTCACGGTCACCAGGCTGTCGTTGAAGGCCACCTGGGCGGCGTAGCTCTGGGCATTGGGCTTGAATTCGGGCACCAGCACGGCGCCGCCCGAGAGCTCGAGGCCGGAGAGATCGGCGTTGGAGGAGAGGATGACGGTGACGAGGGCTGTGTCCACGTCGCCGAGGCCGTCGTCGTCGGTGACCCGGACGATGATCGGGATCACCCCGGGCTGGGCGGGGGCGGTGAGGACGGTGTCCTGCTTGGAGAGCGCGACGAACTCGCCGGAGCCCACCTTGATTTCGCGCTTGGCGATGGCGCCGAACTTGTCCGTGCCCTTCGCGCTGAATTCGAACTCCGTGCCGGCGGTGACGGTGATGTCCGGGCCGGCATCGGCGGTGGGAGCGTCGAATTCCACCTTGATCCTGGCGGTGTCCTGGCTCGTCTTGCCGTTCTCGTCCATGGCGCGGAACACGGCGTTGTAGGTTCCGGCCTCCTGGTACTTGTGGCCCAGGTTCGCCCGGAGCTCGGCCTTGTCGCCGGCCAGGGTATCGTCGAACTGGCCGTCGCCTTCATAGTCCCAGCCGACCCACACCACCTTGCCGTCCACGTCCTTGGCGGCGGCCTCCATGGAGATGCTGTCCTTGACGGAGATGGTCGTATCCTTGCGCAGGAAGACGATCTCCGGGGCCTGGTTCCCGATGTCGACGGTCACCTGGGCCGCGCCGGTGTTGCCTTCGGAGTCCGTCACCTCGAACTTCGCCGTGAAGGCGCCCTCTTTGTCGTACTTCTGCTTCACCGCGGGCAGGTCCACGGAATCGCCGGACCATCCCGCGGTGCTGGTGTCGTCCCAGGTCCCGTCGCCGAGCAGATCCCAGCGGTAGGCGACCAAAGTCCCGTATTCCTGCGCCGCGGTGGCGCTGAACACGATTTCGCCGCCCACGGCGGCGCCCTTGGCCGACGTCACCCGGAGACTGGGCACGTCGCGGCGGACCTGCACCAGGGCGACGTCCGACAGGCCGGAAGGGTTCAAGGTGGCGCGCACCTGGGTCTCCCCCTCCTTGACCGGCTTGATGCGGCCCTGGGCGTCCACGGTCGCGATATCGTCGTCGGCGATGCGCCATTCCACCTTCTGGCCGGCGTATTCGGGGGGGATGGCCACGGTCAGGGACTCGGCCGGACCCTTCACGTACAGGATGACGGTGTCCCGGCCGATCTTGATGCTGCCGGTGCCGGGATCGGTCACGAGCACGTTCACGGTGAAGGACTTGGTGGTGTCCTTGAGGCTGCGCACAGTCACCTTGCCCTGGCCAGCCTTGAGAGGTTTGACCTGGGCGGGATTCCCCTTCCCGTCCTCCAGGCCCTGCAGCTCCACGACGCCGGAGGCGTCCACCGACCAGGCCAGGGCGGGGTTGGCATGGGCGGGCCGGATTACGGCCGTCAGGCTGGAAACCGGGGACCCCATGGCCAGGACCAAGGTGGCCGGATCCACGGTCAGGGATTCGGGAGCCACGCCGGGATCGAGCACCGGGATCACCTGGACCTTGGTTCCGCCCTTTTCGAAGGTGCGGGTCTCCTCGAAGCAGGAACTGCCGTCCTCGTTGAGGCCCTGGATGGACACGCCGCCCTTGCCGCCCTCATATTTCGAGGCGTCCAGGCCCTTGAGCTGGTCGAGGGAGGCGAGGCTGTCGTTGAACAGGGTGTCCACGGCATCGCCGTCCTCGTCCAGGAGGACGATGCGCACCGCGTGGCAATCGCTCCAGGCCGGATTGCCGACGACGTCGAAAGTATCCTTGGAGTCCTCGGGTCCCAGGTGGCAGGCCCACAGGAAGAACAGACCCAGCGCGCCGAGGCCCGCCGCCCCCGCGATTCCGCGCCCGGTGTTCCGCCGCATGTTCCGGTTTTTCTGGTCGTTGCTCATGCTTGGCTATCCCTTCGTGGGTCCCGTCCGTATCGAGGCATTGATTAGTATCGGCGCGCCGGGGTCATGGTTCAGGCGCGGAGGCCGGAATGCGGATTGGTCCTGCTCCATACACGGCGCGAATCTCGTATTCGGAGTTCATCTTGAATCCCCAGGGGTTGCCCTGGGCATCGCTCTCCCCCCGGCTGGTCCGGACGTGCCAATGGGAGAACTGCTTGACTCCGCAAACCCCGTCGTCGTCACAAACCTCCACGCTCTCCTGGGCGGTTACGGTGACGTCGCTGCCCATCGGGATCGACATGGTGACGGGATTGCCATGACTGCTGTCCGATGCTCCCTGCCCGACCCAAACCACATACAGCTCCGGAGGCTTTTCGGGAGGAAGCTCTCCCATCCCCAGCACGACGGAATCCGAGACGGACAGGCGGTATCCTTCACCCTGGCTCCGCTCGAACTCCGCTCGGATCTGGTGGTTTTCCCCCACCCTCAGGAGGGTATAGCTGCTCTGGCCCGCCGGATTGCCTTCGATGTCTCCCAGGACGTTCCGGTCGTTGTCGGTGAGCCGGGTCAGGACGAATCCCGACCCGGCCGTGAAGACGATGCGCTGATCGGCGCCCGCGGTCACGCTGCCCGTCGACGGCGATGCCGAACCCTGGCCCGTCACCGACACGTTGAAGGTGTAGGTGACGACGGGTCGGCGGAAGGACGCGGTGACCTGGTGGTCGGCCCGGATGCCGTTGATGGCGTACTGGATGGGGGCGCTGCCCCCGTCGGTGATCCGGACCACGCCGTTGTCCCACACCGTGTCGATGACGTAGCCGCTGGCGGGCGCGATGGTCAGGGAGATCGACTCCGCGCTGTCGACTTCGGACTGCGCCGGGGTGACGGTACCGCCCGTCCCGGCCGTCCCGGTCACCCTGAACACCCGCCAGAACTCCGCATGGAGGGTCTGGTCCTGGGACAGGTTGTTGAAGGCGTAGCTGGTCGCCGGCGCGACCGGAATACCGTTCACGATCAGGGAGTCCACCTTGCAGCCCGCGGGCACGGTGAAGATGAAGTTGTTGTTGGAGGCCGAATCCCGGACTCCGCCGGCGGGCACGGTGCCGCAGCCCGTGGCCGAGGTGGTGATGGTGTACTGCCTCCGGAACCGCACCTGCACGGTGTTGTCGCGGTTGATGCCCGTCAGCACGTGCTGGCCGGTGCCCGAGGGCGTGACCTCCGCGCCGTTCACCAGCAGGGAGAGGAAGCGGTAATTCGCCGCCGGCGCGAAGGCGAAGGTCAGGCTGCCCGCCGTATCGATGGTCTCGGAGGTCGGCGTGATGCTGCCCGCGCCCAGGCCCACGACGCCCGTCTGGACGAAGGTCCGGAGGAAGGTCGCGTGCACGGCCATGGGCGCCGTGACGCTGGGGATGGTATAGGAGTTGGGCACCGGGGTGATCGGGGTCCCGTTCACGGAGAACGCCTGGCGGCGGTATCCGGCCGCCACGTTGATGGCCAGGGTGACCGGCTGGCCGGTGGTCACCGAGGGGTTGGCGGGGGTGATGGAACCGCCCACCCGGTTGTCCCCGGCGGTGCCCCAGGTGGTCGTGACGGTCTGGGTCAAGGGGTCCTGGTTGAAGACGACCCGCATGCTATGGTTGGCGACGACTCTGGTGAACGTGTAACCGGCCGCCGGCGTGACGGACTGGCCGTCGACGAACAGGGTGTCCACGGTGCAGGCGACGTTGGGCAGGTTGAAGGTGAAGGCCTGGTTCGCCGCCGAGTCCACCGCCGCGCTGCCCGACGGGGTGACCGTGCCGCAGCCCGAAGACGTCACCGCGATCGTGTACTGCCGCAGGAAGCGGACCTGCAGGGCATTGTCGCGGTTGATGCCCGTGAGGACATGCTGGCCGGCTCCCGAGGGCGTGACCGCCGCGCCGTTCACCAGCAGGGACGGCACGCGGTAATGGGCCGCCGGCGTGAAGACGAAGGTCTGGCTGCCCAGGGTGTCCACGGTGGCCAGCGTCGGGCTGACGGTGCCCTGTCCGCCGGCCACCGAGGCGGTCTGGGTGAAGGTGCGGATGAGGCCCTGGCGCAGGGTCTGGTTGCCCCTCACGGCCGGGAAGGTATAGGTGGTGGGCACCGGGGTCACCGCCACGTTGTTCACGGTCAAGGACTGGCGGCGGTACCCGATGCTCGCGCCCAGGTTCAGGGTCACCGCGTCCATGGAGTCCACCTGGGGGTTGGCCGGGTTGACGGTTCCGCCCACGCGATCCTCCGCGGCGGCGCCCGTGCCCCAGTAAGTGGCCACCGTGAACACGCGGGTGAACACCACCCGCAGGCTGCTGTTCTGCGCGATGGCGTTGAAGGTATAGCCGTTGGCGGGGCCGATGGAGGCGTTGTTCACGAACACCGAGTCGATTTTGCAGCCCGAGGCGGGGGCGAAGGTGAAGGACGGGCTGCTGGCGGAGTCCACCAAGCCGCCGGCGCCGTTCACGGTGCCGCAGCCCCGCGCGGCCACGCTCAGGCTGTAGAGGCGGCGGAAGCGGACCTCGAGGGCGTGCGCGCGGTTGATGGCCGTGAGGGTGTACTGGGTGTCCCCCGGGGACGGGGCGGCCGCGGCGCCGTTGTCGGTGAGGCTCAGGAAGCGGTAGTTGGCCGCCGGGCGGAAGCGGAAGGTCTGGGAACCGCCCGAGTCCACGGCCGCACCTTCCGGCGTGATGGTCCCGCTGCCGAGGGCGACCCTGGCGGTCAAGGTGAAGCCGCCGGCGAAGATGACTTCCCCGTGATGGTTGGCGGTGATGTTCTGGAGGGAATAGGAGGTCGTCGGCGTCGGCGCGACCAGCACGCCGTTGTCCTTGAAGCTATACACCTTCTTGCCGTTGTCCGGTTTGAAGGTGTAGGTGTATCCGGACCCCGAGTCCACCCGGACGGCGGCGGTGGGCCACATGGTGCCCCCGCTGCCGACAATCGCCCCCGAAAGGGTGTAGTACCGGGCGAACCTCACCTGCAGGGTATGGCTGGCGGAGAGATTCAGGAAGACGAGGGATCCATCGTAGCCCGAGGTATCCTCCACGCCGTCCACGCGCACCGAGCTGATGCGGCAGCCGGCGGCCGGGCTCAGCGCGTAGGCGACGTTGACGCCGTGATTGTAGTCGGCCGTGCCCGGGGCGGGGTTCAGGGTCCCGCAGCCCGTGGAGGAGGCGGTGAGGGTGTAACGGTTGATGGTATAGGCCGCCTGCACCTGCGCCGAACCGGTGCCCACCGAGATGAAGGTGGGGTTGACGGCGGTATCCTCCAGGGTGGCCCGGCCGCCGAGCAGCCTCCAGGCCGCGAAGGTATGGCCGGTGATGCCGGCGCTGGACAGGGGTCGCACCGCGCCCAGCGGCAGTTCCATGGAATCGGCGAGCACGGCGTCCGCCGGGCCCAGTTTCCGGTAGATGTACAGCTTGGCGAGGCGGAGCACGCCGATCGTATAGGTGGTCCGGCTCATCCCGTCCTCGGCGGTGACCTCGATGCGGAAGATGTTCAATCCGAATTGCAGCGGCAAGGCCGGCGTGGGGGTGCCCGAAGCGATGATCGCTCCGTCCACGGTCACCGTGGCGCCGGGGAAGGAGGCCGCGGGACGCAAGGTGACGGCGGAGACGGCATAGGGCACGGTGTCCAGGTATTCGAGGGTGCCGGGGTCGAAGGCGGGCCGGAGGATGAAACCGGTTCCCGTCAGGCTCTTCAAGGTGGCGGTCGTGCTGGGCGTGCGCATGACCGAGACGGAATAGGTGCGCATGCTGCCGTCCGGCGAGGCGACCCGCACCAGGAAGGCGCCAGGGTTGGGCCCCACCCCGATCCGGATCGGATCCACGGGCACTCCCGAAACCGCGGGAAGGCCGTTCACGGTGAGCTCCGCGGCCGGATCCCGTGTGGTGGCGACGATGTGGACGAGGCTGTCCCCGTATCCGACCTGGGCGGCATAGTTTCCGACATCGGGCCGGAAGGCCGGGGCCAGCGAGCCGGCGGAAATCACGAGGTCGCTCAGGTCCGAATTGGCGCTCAGGATGACGCTCACCTTGGCGGTGTCCACGGCGGTCAGGCTGTCGTCGTCGGTGACGCGGACCACGAGTTTCAGCTCGGCGGGCTCGGGCGGGGCCTGGATGACGGTGTCGGTGCCGGAGATGACCGTGTAAGGACCGTCCCCGAGCTTGTATTCCCGGCGGACGATGGTGCCGAGCCGGTCCGAGCCGCCCACGTGCACGGGCAGCGCCTCGTTGGCGATGGCGACGATATCGGGCCCGGCGTCGGTGATCGGGGGGTCGAGCTCGACCCGGATGCGGACGGTATCCTGGCTTTCCCTGCCCAGGTCGTCTATGGCGCGGAACACGGCCAGGTAGCTGCCGGCCTGCATGTAGCGATGACCCAGGGTGGAACGCACCTCCGAGGCGAAGGCAATCAAGGTGTCGTCGAACTGGCGGTCGCCCTCGTAATCCCAGCCGGCCCAGACCACCTTCCCGTCCAGGTCCCTGGCGATGGCGGTCATGGGGATGGAATCCCGGATGGAGAGGACGGTGTCGCCGGGCAGCCCGTCGATCTCCGGGGGCTGGTTCCCGATGAAGATGACGACCTCGGCGATGGCGGTGTTCCCCTCGGAATCCCGCACCCGGAAACGGGGGCGATACTCCCCCTCCGCGGCGTAGCGCGCGACCTGCTGCGGCAGGACCACCGAATCCCCGAACAATTGCAGGGTCAGGCTGTCTTCCCATACGCCGTCCCCTTGGAGATCCCAGGCGTACAGCGTCAGATGGCCCACCTTCTGGGTCGCCGTGGGGGTGAAGGAAAGGACCTCGTTCACCGGGGCGCCGGGCTTGTGCGCCACCTTGAGCTTCGGGACGTCGCGGACCACGGTCACCACGGCGCTGTCTTTGAGGCCGTTGCCGGTCACCGCGCGTATCACGGTGCGTCCCTCCGCCACCGGGTAGACCCGCCCGGAGGTGTCGACCCGCGCCACCGAGGTGTCCCCCGAGAACCAGGCCACCGCCGGATCGGCCAGGTGGGGAAGGACCACGGCGGCGAGGACCGCCGAAGGGCCGCGGGCGTAGAGCAGGAGGGAGTCGTCGTCGAGGAACACCGAGGTCGCCGCGATAGGGCTCACGCGAACCCGCACCCGGGCCGACTTGCCCGGGTCCTTGCGGCTCCGCAGGGTCAGGTACCCCTCCCCCAGGGCTTCCGGAGACACCATGGCCTCCTTGGAGGGCGTATTGGGCGGGAGATCCAGGGAGGCCACGCCCGAGGAATCCAGCGACCAGAAAAGCTCCTGGTCCACGTGGGCCGGCAGCACCCTGCCCTTCACCTTCTGGGGCCCGCCGTCGCCGACCAGGGAGAGGAAGGGCGGATCGGCGATCACCGAATCGGGAAGGGCGAACGCGTCGTAAATGGTTTCCACGGACGGGGGAGAACCGTCGTCCGAAAAGGAGCGGACGAGGTCCAGGCATGGGGACCCGTCCCGGTAGAAGCCGTGGACGCGGAGGGCGGCCTGTCCTCCCCGGTAACTGCCGGCGTCGAGGCCCTTCAGTTGGCTCAGGGATCGCAGGGGATTGCGGAAGAGGGTGTCCAGGACCCGCCCGGAATCGTCTTCGAGGATCAGCACCAAAGTGTCGCACAGCGTCCAGGTCGAGTCGCCGACGATGTCGAAGTGATCCGATTCGTCCTCCGGACCCAGGTGGCAGGCCCAGAAAAGGCTGATGCCCAGGAAGGCGGCGAAAAGGAGCTTCTTCATGCGTTCACTTGTCGGGAATGACGATGGTGTTCCCCCCGCCTTCCTCCTGGGAATGCACGTAGGTGACCACCGCCCCGACGGCGGCCAGGCCGGCGCCGGTCATCATCCAGAATCCGCGCTTCTTGTAGAAGGGCGTGGAGGCTTTCCCGGCCTTGCCGGACGCGGACGGGGCGGGCTCCGCCGGGGCGGATGCGGCGGCGACGGCCGGCTCCTCCTTGCCGGACGGCCTCTCGGGAAGGGAAATCTGGGTGGAATCCACGCCGAATCCCTGCTGGCGGGAGAGGAACTCCTTGCGCACCTTGTCGAAGATGCGGTCGATCTCGTCGCTCACGAACATGTCCACCAGCTCGGCGGAGGGCACCATCTCGAGCAGGCGGTACATGTAGTACTTCCCCTTCTCGCGGGTGCTGGGATTGGCGGTGTGCACCACCGCCAGGTGCTTGGCGATGAAGATGCTGTCGGCGCGGGAATACGTCCGGTTGGCTTTGGTGAAGGCCTCGATCTCGGCGATGACCTTGTCGAAGTCGCCCTCGTTGTAGGCGATGTGGATGGCCTGCTGGCGCAGCATCACCGGCTGGGCAGGCGCCGCCGCGGCTGCCGGCCCCTTGGCGGCGGGGGCCTTGCCTTCGGAAGCCTTGCCGGAGGCGGTGGCCGGCGCGGCGCCGGCGGCCACGGGGAAGGAGACGAGCAATGCCGCGGCGAAGGCCGCAAACAGGAGCGGTGATTGGACGCGAACGGCGGTGGCGCAGGGTGCGGGCATGTGTCTCTTCCTGAAAGCAGGCAAAAATGTAGTTATTCCAGCCACCCGGCCGGCTGGTAATCGGCTCCCGGCCGATGCCGAACAGTCCACAAAACCCCCAAATATCTGGCTTTCCCATGCCTTCCGGGCCCGCCTGACGGGCCCGCCCCGCCAATTAGAGCGCGCGTACGGTGGGAAGGTAACTTGGCCGGGCCGTCGCCCGCAAGTCCCGGTTATGGGAGGCTTACTCGGAATCACAGGCTCCCGGAGGTTACTATCGTCCGCGAGGGACCGCAAAACCCGCTTCGCGGACCGCCAGGTCCTTTCCCGTATCCGGTCGCCGTCATGCCGCGAAGGTAAATCCGCCGGTGGCCGGCGGCAAGCGGTCTAGGGGCGGGGTGTGCGCTCGATCACAGTCACGATCATCGTATCCAGGGCGGCGAGCCCGTCGGAATCGACGATGCGCAGGATGCAGGGGAGCTCTCCGGCCTCGCCCGGCGCCTCCCGGACGGTCTCCTGCTGGGGAACCGGTACGAAGGGTCCGGAGCCGATCTTCCATTCGCGGGTCACGATGGGGCCGAAGCGATCTTCGCCGCGGGCATGGAGCAGGATGAGGCCGCCGGACTCGACCGTCGTGTCGCTGCCGGCGTCGGCGACGGGCGGATCCCGCTCCACCCGCACCCGCATCCGGACCCCGGCCGCCCTGCCCCCTCCGTCCCGGACCTCCAGCCGGCAGGCATACGACCCGCTGTCGTCGAAGCGCCGGACGAGGCGCACGGGGGCCCGGCTCCCGCCCAGGGATCCGGTGTCCTCGGGGACGCCGTCGCCGTCGCAGTCCATGGCATAGCCGCGCAAATCGCCGTCCGGGTCGGCGGCCTCCGCCCGGAACACGACGTTGTCGCCGATGGAGATCACGGTGTCGGGCCGCAGCGCCTCCAGGACCGGGGGCCGGGGATCGGCCGCGGCGGCGCTCGGCACGGAAGGCCACAGGACGATGTCGACGGACAGGACCCTCTGCGTCTCCCCGTCGTACACGCGCGTCTCCCGGTAGGCGATCCGGCCGTCCCGCCACCCCTCGATGACGATGCGGGCCGGCCCGCCGCGGTAGGGACCGGCGGGGAGCCGGCGCAGCCGGTCCGGCGAGGCGATCGGGCCGTCGAACAGGGTAGCGCGGAAGTTTCCCAGGCTGTCGAGCAGGGACACGGTGACGCGCGGATAGGCGGTCAGGGAGGAATCGGCCTGCAGGTCGAACCAGACCTCGTCCTCGGGCTGCTGCATGCGGCAGGCCGCCAGCAGCAGGACGGCGGCCAGGGCGAC
>CBILQL010000095.1:0-11123 GCA_966238865.1 uncultured bacterium | reverse complement strand
CAGGTTGAAGTTGGCCTGCCCGATGCGGACCTTCCGCTGGAACTCGCCGAAGGCCTCCAGGGACGTCTCCTCGCTGCCGATGGCGCCGGGCTCGTAGATGGCGGCCTTGCCGGCCTTGAGCACGCGGGTGGTGACGTAGAAGTCGTCCATGGCCTTGCGGTCCACCGGGATCTTCTCGAAGAGCTCCTTGCGGATGGCGTAGATGCCGCCGTTGGCGCCGATGACGATGCCCAGCTTGCCTTCCAGCTTCTTGATCTCGCTTTCCAGGTTCCAGTAGATGCTCTCGCCGATGCCCAGGGCGCTGTTCCCGGCGTCATGGAGGATCAGGCGGCCGCATACGCACCCCACCTTCGGATCCTCGAAATGGGCCAGCAGCTTCTGCAGGGCGTTGCGCAGGAGCATGGTGTTGGCGTCGCAGAAGACCAGGATCTCGCCCTGGGCCCGGGGCACCAGCTCGTTCAGGACCGCCGCCTTGCCGCCGCGCTGGTTCAAGGCCACCAGCTTCACGTCCGGGGCGTGGCGGGAGATGATGGCGTTGGTGCCGTCGGTGGAGGCGTCGGATCCGATGAGGATTTCCAGGTTCTAGCGGGGGAATTCCAGCTCGCGGCAGTTCCGGATCTTCTCCTCGATCACCGTCTCCTCGTTGTGGGCGGCGATGATCATGGAGACCTTGAAGCGGTTGGGATTGCCCTGCTTCCGGCGCGACGGCAGGACCAGGCGCAGCACCGGCAGGCTGAACGGGTACAGCACGTAGGTGTGGACCAGGAGGCCCGCCACGATCCAGAACAGGTAGGTCATCAGGAGGGTTCTTTGAGGTAGTCCTCGAAGGACACCTTGCGCTCCCTGGCGCCGGATGAGATGTAGGTCAGCAGCTTGATCATGAGGTCGGCCTCGGCGTAGGAGGGGAAGCTGCCGATGATTTCACCCTTGGAATTGAGGAAGAGCATGGTGGGGAAGCCTTCGACGCCCCAGAGGGAGGCCAGGTCCCGCTTGGTCATGGACTTGCCCTTCCAGGTGACCATCTCGTCGCTCTCGGCGTTGAGCTTCATGCTCACGAAGTGGCGGCCCAGCTCCTCGGTGACCGCCTTGGCCCGGAGCGTCTCCCGCTCCAGCTTGCGGCAATAGCCGCACCAGTCGGTGTACACCGAGACGAAGCCGTACTTCTTCTTGGCGGAGGCGTCCTTGATGCCCTCGTCGAAGGGCTTCCACGCCACTTCGCCGGACGCGAACGCCGTTCCCCCGAGGAGGAGGAGGCACAATACGGCGGCGAAGCGGAGGGTAGCCATGTCAGGCCAAGGCGCTTTCCAGCTTCTCGCTGATCTTGCCCTTGGGGTAGGCTCCCACGAGCTGCTGGACCACGGCGCCGTTCTTGAAGAACAGCAGGGTGGGGATGCTGCGGATGCCGAAGCGGCTGGCGATGTCGGGGGCGTCGTCGGTGTTCAGCTTGCCCACCTTGGCCTTGCCCTTGTATTCCTTGGCCAGTTCCTCGACCACCGGGCCCACCATGCGGCAGGGCCCGCACCAGGGAGCCCAGAAATCCACCAGGACCGTGCCCTGGTAGGACCCGACCTCGGTTTCGAAATTGTCCTGGGTCAGCTCGACCACGTTTTCACTTGCCATTCGCCGTATCTCCTTTGCGGCTGCCCTGGTACTCCTCGACCTTCGCGAGGACCTGCTCCTGGAAACTCTTCCAGGCCTCAGGGTGGGCCATCAACTCGACGTAGCGGTCATGGAATCCGGAGGGGGTGAACCCATGCTGGGCCAGAATGACCCTCCGCGTCTCGTTGACCTTGTCCAAGTCGTTGGCGAAAACCACGGTCGCCA
Organism: uncultured bacterium; assembly: GCA_966238865.1. Lineage (GTDB taxonomy): Bacteria > Fibrobacterota > Fibrobacteria > UBA11236 > UBA11236 > CBILQL01. The sequence goes on along the minus strand of CBILQL010000095.1, from coordinate 9,299 downwards.
GCTTCAGCTCGACGTATAAATCTACAAATTTGGCATCCGGGACCCATTTTCGGCTCCACCCCTCCCGGCATCCCGCCAGGCCCAGCGCCCCCGTGGCCAGCGTGCCGCCGACCGCCAGGACGGCAAAGACCGTCGCCATGGATTTGATAGTATTGCCGGTTCCCATGCCTGTCAACGCGATTTCCCCGTCCCTTCCGGAAGTTACATAGGGCTTGCAAAGGGGAGCAAGCAAATGACCGATATGTGACCGACTCGGGACAAAATCGTCAAATCCGGGCCTCAAACTCCCAAATAATAATCCGCGGCCGTTTTGCCCGCAGGCAGCGCCGTGGGGTCCGGGATGAGGTCGGCGCCGTCCCCGTCCTTGAGGTACAGCCCCTGCACGTACTCCTCCCGGGAAAATGGCACCAAATCCCCGATATCCTCCCCGACCCCGACCCACAGGACCGGCATTCCGAATTCCCGGCACAGGGAGATGATGGCCCCCCCCTTGGCGGTGCCGTCCAGCTTGGTGACCACCAGCCCGTCCAGGTTGACCACCGCCCCGAAGCCCTTGGCCTGGGGCAGAGCGTTCTGGCCGGTATTGCCGTCGATGACCAGCAGGGCCTCGTGGGGCAGCGCCTCGTCGTGCTTGCGCAGCACCCGGATCAGCTTCTTCAGCTCGTCCATGAGGTTGGTCTTGGTGTGCAGCCGCCCGGCGGTGTCGATGATGAGCACGTCCGCGCCCCGCGCCTTGGCCGCCGCATAGGCGTCGTAGGCCACCGCCGCCGCGTCGGCGCCCTCGTGATGCTTCACCATCTCCAGGTCCAGGCGCTGCGCCCAGCGCTCGAGCTGGGCGATGGCGCCGGCCCGGAAGGTATCCGCGGCCGCCAGGATCACCTTGCGCCCCGCCGCCTTGTGCCAGTGCGCCAGCTTGGCTATCGTGGTCGTCTTCCCCGCCCCGTTCACGCCGATCATGAGGATGACATGCGGCTTGCCCTTCGGCTTCCAGGCCGGGCTTTCCGGCAGCAGGTCGCGCGTGGCCGCCGCCATCCACCCGATGAGCTGCTGGCTGTCGATCTCGAGCCCGCGCGCCCGCTCCTTCACCTTCTCCATGATGCTCGCGGCCACGTCCATGCCGATGTCGGCCGCCAGCAGCTTCTCCTCGACGTTCTCGATCACCTGCTCGGTGAGCTTCCCCTTCCCGAAGGTGGCCGCCACCTCGCGCACCATGGTTTCGCGTGTCTTGGTGAGGCCCTTGGCCAGCTTGCTGAAAAATCCCATGCTTCTGATATCCTTATCCCCGGCGCCGCGCCCCGGCCACTATGGCCGGCCCGGTCCACCCGGGGGGAGCCCAGGGAATATAGCTTCCCCGGGCGGAACATGTCCCGAAGGCGCCTCCCGATACCTTGGAGGCGGCAGCTGACCGGCCCTGGGTAGGCCCCAGCCGCCCATCTTCCCCACCCCATTTTCTGTCGATGTCGTCCGGAACTACGCCGTAGACTTCCCCTTCGCACCCGGCTCCCCGGCCCGCGCAAGGAGTAGATGTCCGGCCCGATCCCAAGCCCGAGGCCCTGATGGCCGTCGTGCTTGGGCGGGACTGGGGGATTCTGGGGTATCCGCGGCGCTCCCGGCGGAATCGAAGCGCGGGGGTTCCCTTCAAGGTATCGCGATGTGGCTCACGGCCGTTTATCGGCCGTTCGCGGGCGTGGCAGAGGATTCAGGGCATCGCGAGCGGACGGTCCAGCGCAGAGTCCCAGGGCTTGATCGGAAGCGTGCGCGCCCCGGGAATCCCGGAGGCCCTCAACGTCGCGACCGCTTCGTCTGGAGCCGGGAGCGCCGCGGATACCCCAGAATCCGGCTTTGCCACCCAATCCCGACGATCTTCATGCCGCCCCCATCAGATCGCCGGTCGCGTCAATCTCCTCCTTGCGCGTCAGCAGCCACTCGCCGAAGAGCACCAACTGCTCCACCGGCAGGCCGGCGTCCTCGAGATACGCGTCCCGGGTGGCCCCCGGCTCGCAGCCGTGAATCGGCGGGAAGCGGAACCCGTGCGCCACCAGGTTGGCGAGGTGGATGAGCACGGTCTTGCGATGGAATTCCGGCGCGGCCTCGGGACGGGAATGGCATTCCATGGCGGCCGCCAGGTCGGCGGGGAAGTTCCACAGGGCCGCCGCGGCCTTGCCCAGCTGCCCGTGATCGAAGCCGAACACCTCCCGCTCCGCCTCCTCCAGGGACATCGGCCGGCGGCGCAGCGCCTTTTCGACTTCGCCGAAGCGGCCCGAGCCCAGCTCCACCATCACGCCCAGATCGTGCAGCAGGCCCATGGTGAACAGCTCCTCCTCCTCCTGGCGGCTGAAGGTCCCGAGGAAGGCCGCCATATGGCGCGTCAGCAGGGCCACCGCGGTGCTGTGCTTCCAGAATGTGCACCAGGCGGGGCCTCCGGCGGCCCCGAAGGCCGAGGCCAGGGCGTAGCGGGCCACGTTCTGGTTGCCGAGCCGCACCACGGCGGCCTTGAGGGAGGTGATGGCGCGCGGGGTGCCGTAGAAGGCGGAGTTGGCGGCCTTGAGGATGCGCGAGGAGACGCCCGGCTCCTTCTCGAGGATGGACACCAGGTCGGCGGCGGCGCAGGCCGGATCCCGCAGCACGGCCACGGTCTCGCGGATGAGGATGGGGTTCTTCTGGATCTGGCCGTGCCGCTCGAAGAAGAGGTCCGGCCTGCCGAAATCGTCCGCCGCCATGGGTCGCGGACGCTAGTTGGCCTCGATCAGGGAGAAGAACGGTTCGGCCTCCTGGATATGCGACTCCAGCTCGGACAGGAGCTCCTCCTGGGTCTTGCCCAGCGCCAGGAGGCCCTCGATCTCCGGATGGAAGGCCGCATACGCCTCGTTCTGCATGCAACCGCTGCCCTTCAGGTGGCAGAGGTGGTTCGCGAAGTGGATGATGCCCGCCATCTCCTGGGAGGCCTTGTCCTCGCCGGGGGCGTGATGGTGGATGATGGGACCCCGCAGCTCGTTAGGCATCTGCCACTTGTCCACCAGCATGCCGCTCACGTCGGCATGGGTGAGCCCCAGCATCTCCCGCTCCGCGACCACCAGCGGGATGCCCTTCTCCTTCGCGGCCTTGAGCACCGGCACGTATTCCTCGTTGCTGTACTGCTCCAGGATGATCTTACCCACGTCGTGGAGCAGGCCCGCGCTGAACGCCGTCTCCATGTCCACCAGGCGCCGCTTGCGGTAGATCTGGGCCACCATGCGCGAGGCGATGCCCACCATGAAGGAATGCTTCCAGAAGGCCTTGCGATCGAAGACGGCCGTCACGCCCGGCCGGGCCGGGAACACCTTCAGCACCGAAGCCGAGAGCACCAGGCTGCGGATGGTGTTGAACCCCAGGATCACGATGGCGGAGTTCACCGAGGAGATGGTCCTGGGAATGCCGTAGAAGGCCGAGTTGGCCAGGCGCAGGACCTTGGAGGTGAGGGCCACGTCCCGGGAGATGAACTTGGCCACGTCCTCGGCGCTGCTGTGCGGATCGTTCACTATCTGCATGATCCGGGCCGCGATGGTGGGCATGGTGGGAATCTGCCCGAGGTCCTGGATGATGCGCTGATAGCGCTTTTTACTCTCCTCGCTCATGCTTGCTTTGACCTTTTTGAGTATCTGGACCATTGTAGCATGGAATGTCGGGGCGTGCCATAAGGTTATGGGCGGCTCCGGCCTCCCCGGGGCGGGGCGCTTGCCGCCGGCTGGGAGGTGGGAACTGCACGGGGACGGTCGGGATCCCCTCGGGATCGGCTCAGGCGAAACCTTGCGATTCGCTGCTGTCCTTCGGCCGGGCGAGGGGGTGCACGCTTCCGATCCGGCTACGTATCGAATCGCTGGACCGTCCGCTTTCCCATCAAGAAATAGTCAACTCACCCCCTCGCCCGGCCACGGTTTCGATTCGCCGCTCCCGAGGGGAGCCCGCCCGGCCCCGTGCCGGTCCCACCCCCTGGCCTGCCGCAGGCGAGGCCAAGGGGGTGGCACTGGCCGTTTGGCGAATGGTTGGGTCATGGGGGGCGGAATCAGAAGTCGCTGATCTGCACGACCAGGACGATGCCCAGCAAGGTGCCGAGGCCGGTACCGCGTCCATCCCCCGCGGCCACGAAGGGAAAATATCCTTTGCAGGGGACCGACCGAAGCTTTATGCAGAGGGGTATGATGCGGAAGGCGCCCGGTCAGGTGGAGCGTCGGAAATGTATCCAACCAAGTATCAGCAGTCAGGCAGGACGTTCAAAAAAAGGAAGGGGTCCAGAACAGCGGCTTCAATCCATGCACAGCAACAACGAGGTTGCGGGAGATGCCGGTTCCAGTAAGGTGGGAGCCCTATGCCGGCGTTCAGCCGGCATAGGGAGCGGTCGAGAAACTTCCCCTTTGCGCGCAGCGCATTGGGGAAGTTTCCGTTCAAGAATTACAGCCTGTTCTCCACCACGTCGACCAGGCCGTAGGCCTTGGCCTCGTCGGCGGTCATGAAGAGATCGCGGTCGGTGTCGGCCTCGATCTTGGTGATGGACTGGCCGCTGGCGTCGGCGAGGAGCTTGTTCAGGGTCTGGCGGATGCGCAGCATCTCCTCGGCCTGGATCTGGATGTCGCTGGCGGGGCCGTACATGTGGCCGGAGATGAGGGGCTGGTGGATCATGACCCGGGAGTTCTTCCAGGCGTAGCGCTTGCCCTTGGTGCCGGCGGCGAGGAGGACGGCGCCCATGGAGGCGGCCTGGCCGCAGACCACGGTGACCACGTCCGACTTGATCGCCGCCATCACGTCGATGATGGCGAGGCCGGAGGAGATGACGCCGCCTGGGCTGTTGATGTAGAAGGTGATGTCCTGGTCGTTCTGGGAGTCGAGGAAGAGCATCTGCTTGACGATCTTCTCGGCGGCCGCGTCGTCCACGGGCGTCCACAGGAAGATCTTCCGGCCCTTGATGAAGGACTCCATGATCTCCTTGCTCAGGGAGCTCTCGTCCTTCTCTTTATCCTTGTCCTTGTCGTCGTTCCTGTTCATTTTTCCGCCGTGTTTGGAGAGTTGCCGGACCGGGATTCTCGCGAATTCCCGGCGTTCCAACATACATTATAAACTGTTCGCGAGGAAGAAGAAAGGCCCTCGGAGGTGACCGATCGGGCGGCGGAAAGCGGCGTTACCGCGGGGTAACTCCGGGCCGGATGCCGGCCGCCGCTTCGCCCCTTCGCGGGGACCGCGGGACACTTTCCAACGGAAACTTTCCGCCGCCGCGCCGTGTCCGCAAGACCCGCGCCGGCACGCGGCCGTGCGGCCATCCTGCCAGAGACTCGCGGCTCCGCCTGCAAAGACTAGGTCAGCGGCTCCCAGGAGGATGTGCCGTCGGGATTGTCCTTGATGGCGAAGCCTCCGGCCTTGAACAGATCGCGGATCTCGTCGCTGCGCTTCCAGTTCTTCGCCTTGCGGGCCGCGAGGCGCTCGTCGAGCAGGGCGGCGAGGTCCGCGGGCAGGACGGCGGGCGCCTTCTCCTCCACCTCGGTGAGACGCAGGCCCAGCAGGCGATCGCAGTCGGCCACCAGGGCCGCGCGCTCGCCCTCGAGGAGATCCGGATCCTTCGCGAGCTGGTGCAGCACGGCCAGGACTTGCGGGAAGCCCAGGTCGTCGCATGCGGCCTCCACGTAGCGGCGCTGCCAGGCCTTGGCCGTCTCGGAGACTATGCCGGAGGCCTTGCCCACCAGGGGATCGGTGCGCTTGCGCAGGCTCCGCAGGGAGTCGCGGGCCGTGTCCATCCCCTTCCAGCTGAAGTTCAGGTACTGGCGGTAATGGGCCGAGAGGCAGAAGTAGCGGTAGTCCATGGCGGAGTAGCCCTTCTGCAGCAGCACGTCGAGGGTGACGAATTCGCCCGAGGACTTGGACATCTTGCCGCCCCCGCCATCCTCGGTGGGAGCCTCCAGCAGCCAGCCGCCGTGCATCCAGAAGCGCGCGAACGGCTTGCCGGTCGCGGCCTCGCTCTGGGCGATCTCGTTGGTGTGGTGGACGCGGATGTGATCGGTGCCGCCGCAATGGATGTCCAAGGTGGCGCCCAGGTGCTTCATCGCCATGGCGGAGCACTCGATGTGCCAGCCCGGGAAGCCGCGGCCCCAGGGGGAGTCCCATTCCATGGCCCGCTGCTTGTCCCTGGGCGAGAACTTCCACAGGGCGAAGTCGGTGGCGCTGCGCTTGCCCTCCACCGCCGCCACCCGCGCGCCCGCCTGCAGGCCCTGGATGTCCAGGCCCGCGAAGTCGCCGTAGCGGGGGAACTTCGCTGTGTCGAAGTAGATGCCGTCCCCCTCCACGACGTAGGCGAAGCCCTTCTCCTCCAGGGCCTTCACCAGATCGATCTGCTCGGGGATGTGATCGGTGGCCTTGGTCCAGCGGGTGGGAGCCACGATGTTGAGGCGTTCCCAATCCTTCATGAAGGCCTTGGTGTAATAGTCGGCGATCTCCCACACCGACTTCCCTTCCCGGGCCGCCCCCTTCTCCATCTTGTCCTCGCCGGTGTCGGCGTCGGAGGTGAGGTGGCCCACGTCGGTGATGTTCACGATGTGGTTGCTGTGGAGGCCGGCATAATCCAGGGTGCGGCGCAGCAGGTCCTCGAAGACGTAGGTGCGCAGGTTGCCGATATGGGCGAAGTGGTACACCGTGGGACCGCAGCAGTACATGTTCACCACGCCGGGGTGCAGGGGGGAGAAAGGCTCCTGTTTGCGGGAGGCGGTGTTGTACAGCGAAAGGGTCGGGCTCATGGGGGTCCAGACGGTTGAAGTTGAGGTTTGGGAGGAAAATGCAAAAATAGCTCTTCCCCGCTTGACTTTCTTCCAGGAATCGTTTATACTTAAACCGTATGGACCTCAACCGTTGTCCCACCGAGCAAGCGCGCAAGCGCCTGGACTGCTGGTTGCAGATGGTTCGCACCTACGACTCCATGCAGGGAGAGGTGGAGGCGAAGCTGCAGAAGCATTCGCTTACCCTGCCCCAGTTCGAGGTGCTGTCCACCCTGGCGGTGTCCTCGTGCACCAACCAGCAGGAACTGGCGCAGCGGCTGCAGGTGACCAAGGGCAACCTGGTCGGGCTCATCGACCGGCTCACCGAAAGGGGCTGGGTGGAACGGGTGCCCGACCCCGCCGACCGGCGCGTGAACAAGGTGCAGCTCACCGGCGCGGGCAAGCAGGTGTTGGACAAGGTGTATCCCGATCAGCTGACGGCCGTGGAGCAGTTGATGTCCAAGTTGAACCTGGACGACGTGGAAACCCTGAGGTCCCTGCTCCACCGCCTCGAACCCCACGGATAGGGTTTTTTTTGGCCAAATAGTTTAAGCATATACAATTAAAACATCAACCATATAAAGAGAAACCTTCTCTTCCTAAACCATCCTTACAAGGAGAATCAGATGTCCCAGATCACCGAAACCCAGAACCGTTCCGCCTCCCGCTCCGCCGTGGCCCCGGGAGTTTCCGCCGCTTCCACGGGAAACTCGCGCCTCCACCGCTTTTCCCGGGCCTTCTTCGGCACGCCGGATGAACCCGCCGGCCTGGTGATCCGGCTGGGGTTGGCCGCGGCCATATTCCCCCACGGCGCCCAGAAGGTGCTGGGCTGGTGGGGCGGCTTCGGGTTCGAGGCCACGGTCGGGTACTTCACCCAAGCCGGCTACCCGCTGCTGCTGATCCTGGCCATCATCGCCGCCGAGTTCCTGGGACCCATCGCGCTCGCGGCCGGTTTCTTCACCCGCTGGTCCGCCTTCGGCATCGGCACAGTGATGCTCGGCGCCGCCCTCATCGCCCACCGCCAGCACGGGTTCTTCATGAACTGGATGGGCAACCAGAAAGGCGAGGGCCTCGAGTACTTCGTCCTGGCGGTGTCCATGGCCCTGGCCCTGCTGCTCCTGGGCGGCGGCAAATGGTCGGTGGATCGCGTCCTGGCCCGCAGACTGTCCCGGGGCCGGGACTGGCGCGCGAGCTGATTGCGCAGGACTTTGGAATTGGATTGGGGGTTCGCAGTGCTGATGCAACCGTCACAGCTTCGGATTACAGGCCGTAAATCCCGGTTGCGGCCGCGAGTGTCGGCTTCTCCCATGCCAGCCCCCCCGGCGGGTCGCGGCTCCAGGGAAGGGTCACTGCAACCGGGATTTACGGCCCGCTTGCAAACGCCCCGCGAACCCCCAATCCAATCCCAAAGGCCCACCCCTGCCGCGCGTGGGGAATTCCAGGAAGTCGTCGAGCGCGCCTGGCGCGCCCCCGGCGGCCCGGTCCGGATGAACGCCCCGGATCCGATGCCGCCGGTTTCCTGCCACCTCCTGAAAAGGAAAGGAACATGTCCATGAGCACCCTGCTTCACCTCGACGCCAGCGCCAGCCCCGGGACCTCGGTGTCCCGCACCCTGACCGCCGAATTCGCGGCGGCCTGGCAGGCGGCGCATCCCGTCAGCGCCGTCATCCACCGCGACGTGGGCCTCCACGCGCCCGCGCCGCTCGACCGCGCCGTGCTGGAGGCCCTGTGGAAGATGCCCGACGAGCCCCTCACGGACGCCCAGCGCGAGGCCCGGGAGGCTTCGAACCGGCTGGTGGAGGAGTTCCTCTCCGCCGATGCCTTCGTCCTGGGCGTGCCCATGTACAACTTCTCCGTGCCCGCGGGCTTCAAGGCCTGGCTGGACCACGTGGTGCGTATGGGCCGCACCGTGGTGCGCGGGCCGCGGGGTTCCGAGCCGCTGATCCGGGGCCGCAAGGCCCTGGTCATCGCCACGCGCGCCGGCGACTTCAGCAAGGGCGGCGCCCGCGACGGCTGGGATTTCGTGGGGCCCTACCTGGAAAAGGTGCTCGCCTACGTGGGCCTGGAGCCGGAAATCATCCCCGTGGTGAACGCGCCCGGGCATGCGGCGGGCGATAGCCACATCGAAGTGGCGAGGGAGCGGCTCGGGTATGTCCTTGCGCGGGACTTTGGGGTTGGATTGGGGTTTCGCGGTGCTGATGCAACCGTTGCAGAGGGCGATCCCAGGCCGGAAATCCCGGTCGCGGCCGCGAGTGATGCCCTCTCCCATGCAATCCTCCCGGCGGGTCGTGGCTCCAGGGATGGGGCTCTGCAACCGGGATTTCCGGCCCGCTTGCAAACGCCCCGCGAAACCCCAACCCAACCCCAGAGGCCCACCCCTGCCGCGCGTGGTGGAATCCGGGAAGTCGCCGGGGCTGGCTAACTGGAAGGATACGGAAGAAGCGGAATAGGGATAAAGAGGAAAAAGAGCAAGAGCAAGAAAGAGCAAGAAAGTATCGTCGCTCACGGGTGTTCTCCTGTTTTCGT
>CBILQL010000094.1:0-11125 GCA_966238865.1 uncultured bacterium | reverse complement strand
GATCTGGAAGTAGAAGTAGAAGGAGATGAGCCCGGCGCACACCGAGAGCATCACGACCCAGAAAGTCAGGGGCGGCAGGTTGGCGCCGGGACGCAGGGTCTCGAGCACCACGGCGAACTTGGCGGCGAAGCCGGCGGTGAGCGGGATGCCGGCATAGCTGAGGAGGAGCAAAGTGAGGGCCGCGGCCAGCCAGCGGTGGCGCTTGCCCATGCCGGTGAGGTCGGGCAGCTCGTCCACGTCGGACTTGCGGGTGCCCATGGCCATGAAGGCGGCCCAGGATCCGAGGGTCATGAAGCCGTAGGCGCCCAGGTAGAAGACCACCACCGACACCGAGTCCACCAGGATGCCGAGCAGGATGAAGCCGGCGTTGACCACGGCGGAATAGGCGATGAGGCGCTTGAGGCTGGTCTGCACGATGGCCTGCAGGTTGCCCATCACCGCCGACAGGGCGGCGCCGAAGAGGAGCACCGGCTTCCAGAAATCCGCGAGGGGCTCGAAGGCGCCCCACAGCAGCATGCCCAGGACGCCGAACACGGCCACTTTGACCGGGGCGGAGATGACGGCCAGGGAGGCCAGGTTAGTGCCCTGGTAGACGTCCGGCAGCCAGGAGTGGAAGGGAGCCACCGCCACCTTGAAGAACACGGAGCTGAGGACGAGGGCCAGGGCCACCTTGGCGAGGGCGAGGTCGCCGGCGAGGCCGGCGGCCGACGCGGCCGCGAGCTTGTCGCGGATGGCGGCGAGGTTGATCTCGCCGGTCGCTCCGTAGAGGAACGAGAGGCCGAGCAGGAACAGCGCGCTGGCGAAGGCCCCCAGCAGCAGGTACTTGATGCCCGCCTCGTTGGAGCGCGGATCGCGGTGGGCGAAGCCGGCCAGCACGTAGGAGGGGATGGAAACCAGCTCGTAGGCGATGAACAAGGTGGCCAGGTCGCCGGCCAGGCAGAGGTTCACCATGCCGAGGCCCGCGGCCAGCACCACCATCCGCCAGTCGGCGGCGTGCACGCGCAGCTTGTCCAGGTATTCCTCGGAGAGGAGCATGGCCACGGCGGTGAGGGTGAGGCACAGGTAGGCCAGGGATTTGCCCACCGGGGTGACGCGGATGGCGCCGCCGAAGAATTCGGCGCCGGCGGGCAGGGCCATCCACACCGCCGCGGCGGTGAGGCCCAGGGACAGCAGGGATACGGCCGTGGACAGGCTCTCCTTGCCGTTGGGCCGCAGGGAGGCCAGCACCAGCAGGATCACGAAGCCGGCCACGAGGGGGAGCTGGGACAGGAGATAGGGGTTCATGGGATGCCTGCGACCCCGCGGATGGCGCCCACGGCGAGGAGGGCCTTCTCGACGGGTTGGATGAAGAGCATGGGGTACAGGCCGAGCACCAGCCAGCAGGCGAAGAGGCCGAGGGCCAGACCGGTCTCGCCGGCGGAGAGATCCTGTGCCTGCACGAAGCCGGAGGCGTCATGCCCGCCGCGCGTCCCCAGGAAGACCCGGTGGAAGGCGCGCACCATGGCCGCGGCGGTGACGAGGGCGCCCAGGGTGGCCAGGAAGGTGATCCAGGGCGAGCTGGCGAAGGCGGCGAACAGCACCAGGATCTCCCCGGCGAAGTTGCTGAGGCCGGGCAGGCTGGCGCTGGCGAAGATGGTGAAGAGAAGCACGGCGGCGAGCCGGACCTGGCCCTTGCGCAGGCCCGCCTGCGCCGACAGGGCCGGGCTCTCTCCGTTGCGGCCGACGCGCGCGTCGAAGGCGAACAGGGCCGCCATCAGGAGTCCGTGGTTGAACACCTGGAAGATGGCGCCGGTGAGGCCGGTGGTCTCCACGGTCCCGGCGCCGGCCCCGGCGAACACGCCCAGGCCGATGAGGGAGAGATGGGACAGGGAGGAGTAGACGAGGATGTCCACCAGGCGGTCCTGGGCCAGGCACAGCAGCCCGCCGTACAGGGCGCCGGCCACGCACCAGATCTGCATCTGGGGCGCGATGGCGCGGCATTCCTCCGGGAAACCCTGGGCCAGCACCAGGATGAGGCCGTAGGCACCCATCTTGGACATGAGGGCGGAGAGCACGGCCCGGCAGGCGGGCGCGCTGACGTTGTAGGTGTCGCGCAGCCACCCGTGCACGCCGAGCAACGGCAGCTTGACGGCGAAGGCCAGCAGGAATCCGCCGAAAATCCATCCGCGCAACACCGGCGACAGTTGCGGCACCAGGGCGGGAAGCCCCGAGAGACCGGGATCCCGGTCCGCGGAAGCGCACAGGGCCACGATGGAGAGCAGCATGGGCAGGCTGCCCAGCAGGGTCACGAGCACGAAGCGCACGAGCGCGCTGTACACCGATCCCGAGTGCACGCTGGCCTTGCCGTGCAGGCCTATCCAGAAATAGGCCGCCACCAGGGCCGTTTCCCAGAAGAGATAGAGCAGCAGCAGGCTGTCCGACAGGAACACGCCGACGAGGCTGAGGGAAAGGGCGTTGGCGGCGATGTAATAGGAGGGGCCGTAGCGGCCGTCCCGATCCCGCAGCCAGGTGAAGATGACCGGCAGGGCCAGGCCCATGAGCAGCAGGAACGGCGCGTTGCGGCCGTCGAGGTAGAGGGCGGGCGAGAACTCGATCCGGGTCACGCCGAGCTTGAAGGCCTCCGGGCGGAAGGCGAGCGGGGACGCGAAGGCGACGCAGGACACGACGGCGAGCAGCGCGCCGTACGCCCATTGGAAGCCCAGGTTGAAGCGGGCATGGACGGGCCCGCGCGACGGGGTGATGTGCGCCAGGATGGCGACGAGGGGGAACAGCAACGGGAGCAGGAGCAAGGCGTTCATGGTTCAGGGCCCCGCCAGGAAGAAGACCAGGAGGAAGGTCAGCACCAGGACGCCCAGGGCGTATTGGTTGGCCTTGCCGGTTTGCAGCCGCCGCAGCAGCAGGGACGACAGCTGGCCCAGCCAGCCGGCCAAGGTGAGCACGCCCGAGAAAGCGGTCTCGAGGGTCAGCTTGCCCAGCCAGGCCGCGGCCTGGAGGGGCGTGGTGATGAGCAGGGCGTAGACGTCGTCGAAGTAGAACTTGCGCGACAGCGGGCCGAAGGCGCCGAGGCTCACGGACTTGAGGGAGGCCTGGAAGCGCTCCCGCAGGCGGGTGCGCGAGTATACGATGAAGGCGGCGACGGCCAGGACGATGTTCAGGAGGATGAAGGGCAGGGCATGGCCGAAGGTGATGCCCTCGTGGACCTCCTTGCCGCCGGTGACGGCGGCGTACAGGCCGTGGCCGGACAGGGGCCAGCCCGGCGCCGCGCTGAGGATGCCGAACACGGGGGCGAAGAGGATGAGCGCGCCCAGCACGGCGGTGATGGCCGGGCTCTTCTCCTTGATCTCGCCGGGCTCGCCGTGGCTGTGGCCGTGTCCTGCATGGGCATGCTCGTTGGCGGGGTAGCGCGGCTCGGCGGAATCGCTGCGGAGCCAGCCATACAGCCGGAACAGGTACACGGCGGAGAGGGACTCGACGGCGACCACGGCCCCGAAGAGCAGGCCGCCCGGGATGGTGATTCCCCAGCCGCTCAGGCTGCCGTGCTGGAGGGCGTGCAGCACCGATTCCTTGGAGAAGAAGCCGGCGGCCAGGTAGGGAACGAGGCCGGCGCCGCCCACGCAGCCGACCAGGAAGGCGGCATTGGTCACCGGCAGCTTCTTGAGCACGCCCCGCAGGCGGTCCACTTCCTGCTCGTGATGGGCCGCGAAGATGACGCTGCCGGCCGCCAGGAAGAGCAGGGCCTTGAAGGCGGCGTGGCCGAAGAGGTGGAGCATGGCCGCGTCCGAGGCGCCCACCGACAGGCCCAGGAACATCAGGGCCAGGTTGGAGAGGGTGGAATAGGCCAGGATCTTCTTGATGTCGGTCTGGGAGAGGGCCATGAACACGCCGACCACGAGGGTGACGAAGGCGCACAGGCCGATGACGAGGCGCGCCTCGGGCGAGACCGCGAAGAGCCAGTCGAGGCGGCCGATCAGGTAGATGCCGGCCGTGACCATGGTGGCGGCGTGGATGAGCGCCGACACCGGGGTGGGACCGGCCATGGCGTCGGCGAGCCAGACGTGCAGCGGGGCCTGGGCCGACTTGGCGAAGGCGCCGCCCAGCAGGAAGAAGGCCGCCAGGGCCGCCTTGTCGGGGTGGAGGGCGGCCAGGGAGCCGCCGTGCCGGGCCAGCTCGGACAGGGACACGGTGCCGAACAGGCTGTAGACCTGGAACACGCCCAGGATGAAGAACAGGTCGCCGATGCGGTTCACGAAGAAGGCCCGGAAGGCGGCCAGGGGCACGTCCTTCTGCTCCCAGTAATGGCCGATGAGCAGGTAGGAGCAGAGGCCCACGCCCTCCCATCCCAGGAAGATGAGCACCAGGTTGTCGGAGAGCACCAGCACCAGCATGGAGGCCACGAAGAGGTTGAGGCTGGCGAAGAACCGGCCCTGCTCCTGATCGTGGCGCATGTAACCGACGGAATATCCCGTGATGAGGGTGCCGAAGAAGGTGACCAGCAGGCACATGCACAGGGACACCGAGTCGAGGCGCAGGTGGAGGGCGGCCTTGAAGCCCTCGGTGGCGATCCAGGGCCCCGTGGCGAAGTCCACGGCCCCCGGCGTGCCGAGCACTCCGGCACCCAGGAAGGACAGGGTCATGGCCAGGGAGACGCCCACGGCTACGGTCGCCGTGGCCCCGATGGCGTTGTACGGGAGGCGCCCGCCGAAGAGGGCCAGGAAGGCCGCCGAAAGCCCGGGGACGAGGGGGATGAGCAGGAGCAGCAGGGGCGAGCTCAAGCGCGCTCCCCCAGGGCCGTCGCGCGGTCGCGGGTGATGTCGTTGTAATTCCTGAAGAACACGATGATCATGGACAGGCCCACCGCGGCCTCCACGGCGGCCACGCCGATGGAGAGCATGTAGAGGTAATGGCTGGATTCCACCGTGCCCCAGCGGAAGTAATTGAAGGCCACCAGGGAGAGGTTCACGCCGTTGAGGATGATCTCGATGGACAGGAGGATCATGATCAGGCTGCGCCGGCGGAAGAGGCCGTAGCTCCCGATCAGCACCAGGGCGAGGGCGACGGCCAGGCAATTGGGCAGGGTGAACAGGTGCATGGCCTTACGCCTTCTTTCCCAGGGCGGGCTCGCCCGCGCCGCCCGCCTCGCGGGATGCGGCCACCGGCCGGGATCCTCCCTGGGACCGGGCGCCCGCGGCGGCCTTCTCGACGGTGGGGAGGGCCTCGGTGGGCCGCGTGGTGATGTCCTGGGCGCTTCCGGCGGCCCCTCCCTTGCGGCGGGAGAAGTTGAGGGCCGCGATGATGCCCACCAGGATCAGGAAGGAGATGAGCTCGAAGGAAACCGTGAGGGGGTTGTTCATCGGATGCCGGAACAGCATGTCGGCGATGGAGGCCAGTTCCCCGAAGCCGGGCTTGGACACCGGCGCCGTGGACACCTGGGAGGCCGCCCGGTAGGCGATGGGAATCACGGCTCCGCCCAGCGCGGCCAGCACGAGGACTCCGATCAACGAGGAGCGCAGTCCGCCGATGTCCTCGGCCGCCGCCGCCCGGCTGCCGCCGGTCTCGCCCTCCCTCGGGGAGGGGTTGATCATCATGATCACGAAGGTGAACAGCATCATGATGGCTCCGGCATAGACGAGGATCTGCAGGATGCCCACGAAACTCGCCTGGAGCAGGATGTAGACGAGGGCGGTGGGCAGGAAGGAGAGGATGAGCAGCAAGGTGGCGCGCACCGGGTTCTTCACAAGGACCACCGCCAGGGACGCGAAAATCAAGAGGATCGCGGACAATGCGAAGACGATTTCCACGAGGGGTGTTGCTGGCACGATTTCCGGTCCTGACCTTGAAATTCGCAGCAAAACTAGCAAGATAGGCCGCGTTTATAAAGGCGGGCCTTCGCCTATGGGAAGCCGGATCGGTTTCAGGAGGGGGAATTCAGGCGTTGGCGGCGACCGGGAGGCGCCCGGTACGGGGGGAGTCGCGTTCTTCCCGGGGGGGATATCGCACCGTCCTCCTGGTCGACGGGGACGGGAAAATGCATGTAGACGACCAGGCCGGTCTCCCCGTATCCCCAGCCGTTCTTGGAGGTGGCCCGGATGCGCCCGCCATGGTTTTCGACGATGGACCGGACGATGAACAGGCCCAACCCCCGGACCGGCTCGCCGCCGTTCCCGAACGCCGCCTTGGTGCTGAAGCAGGGATCGAACAGGCAGGGAACGATTTCAGGTCGGCATCCCCGCCCGTTGTCCTCCACCGAAATCTCCAGCTCGTTGCCGATGCGGCGGAACCGGGTCTTCACCCGGTCCGCCCCGGCCTCCAGGGCGTTGCCGTACAGGTTTATGAAAACCTGTTCCAGGCGATGCGGGTCTCCCTGGATATACGGCAAGCCCTCGGAGGCGTTGAACGAGAATTCGGCCCGGCTCGATTCGAGCGGGTTGCTGCAGCAGTTCCGGGCGGCCTGGACGGCATCGACCCGTTCCCGGAGGCGGGTGGCCATCACGTCCGGGACGGATTGGTCCCCGGCAGCCAGCCCCTCCATGCGCTCCAAGGCCTTTTCGATGCGGTCGAGGATGTCGGCCTGCTCCGGACTCCTGGCCTTCTGGCGCAACAACTGGGCGTTGCCGCGGAGGGCGCACAGGTAATTCTTCATCTCCTGGCTGAGAAGCAGTCCGTTGCCGCCTTCCCGGGCCTGCAGGGCCGGGGCCCGCGCTTTCCGGGAGCGGAGGCGGCGGGACATCCATCCGCCTACCAGGAAGGCCGCGGCCAGGCACGCCATCTGCATCACGAGTGTCACCGGCCATGCGTCACCGAAATTCATCGCACCCACCCCGTTCTCCAAAATACCCTTCCGGGAACATGGCTGATTCCCTGGTCGTCTGCCTTCCGCTCTTTTTTCAAGAGCAATTCCACACCCCGCCCTTGTCCCGGATGCGGGACATGGGTCCCGCATCCGGGACCATCCGGTTGGACGAATGGGCTCCAGAATCCGCGACAAGTAAAAGCAGGATTTCTTCGTCGGCCATGCCTGAGGGCAGTGCAAAATCCGAGCCACCCTCAACTGGCCTACTTCATTGTTGCGGCGCCGCCTGGATTCCGGATTTCCGGCCTGCCCGGACGGGCTTCGGCTGCAACCTTTGCCGGGGGGACTCGGACTGGCCGTGGTCCGTACTCATAAGTCTAGTCCCGACGGGGCTTTGTGCTGCCTCCAGCAACAGGGAAGTAGTCCAGTTCGGGAGCGCTCACCGAATGAGAGCAAAGGCGGCATCGCCGACGGGTATCCGGCCCCGGGACGGTGTTATCTTAGGGAAGGACATGGACCCCGCCAAGCCTCACGTCATCGACTATCTCGACTACCGGGCCTTCCTCAAGGACCATTTCCGACATCAGAAGGAAATCCACCCGGCCTTCTCCATGCGCGCCTTCGCCCGCCAGCCCGCCTTGGGGATCTCCAGTTCCAGCTTCATGTGCAACCTGCTGCAGGGCAAGCGCAACCTCACCCAGCACCTGCGATTGAAGTTCTCGAAAGCCCTGAAATTGGAGCCTCATGAGGCGGAATACTTCGACTTCCTGGTGCAGTTCAACCAGGCGAAATCGCTGGAGGAGAAGAATTACTTCTTCTCCCACCTGTCCAAGCACCGCGGATCCCGGGCCAAGCTCCTGGCCGGGCACCAATTGCAGTTCTTTTCCCGGTGGTATCACACCGTAATCTGGAATTACTTCGGCCTGGAGAAGGCGGAGCGGGAGCCGTCCCGGATCGCCAAGCACCTGTCGGGGGGCATCACCGCCGCCCAGGTGCAGGAGAGCCTGGACCTGCTGCTGGAGATGGGCCTCATCCGCAAGCTGACCAACGGCTATGCGGTGTCGGACCGGCACCTGGTCACCGACAAGCTGTTCCTCGGCCCCGCGGCCCGCGCCTACCACAAGGAGTTCCAGCGCCTGGCGGGCGAAGCCATGGATCAGATCCCGGCCGGCCGCCGCCAGTACAACGTGCTCGCCTTCTCGGTATCGGACAAGGGGTTCTCGGCCATCCGCCAGCGCATCGCCTCCTTCACCCAGGAGGTGCGCGAGATCATCGACCGGGACGAGGGCATGAACCAGGTGAACATCCTCAACATCCAGCTCTTCCCGGGAGCCGCCATCCCATGACGCGCGCCTTCCGCCTGCTCTTCGCCGTCCTTCTGGCCGTCTGCCCGGCAGGGTACCTGGGCGGCTGCGGGGGCACCAGCACCGACGCCGGCAATCCCGAGCTCACCATCAGCTTCCGCAAGGGCGGGGAGCCCTCTCCGTTCCAGGGCTTCATCCACGTCTACGCCGACACGGCGAGTCCGGGCGTCTACGTGCCTCCGCCCCTCGACGGCGCCAAGTCTCCGGCCGACGACCGTCCGCAGGTCGCCCTCGGCGGGGCCAACGTATACCCCCCTTTGTCGAAGGCCTCGACCCATACCATCGAATGGGGGTGGATCGCCCATGCCTCCGACTACCGCGTCCTCCTGCCGCGGCTCCCCGGCACCGCCGACGAGGACGACTTCGCGATCGCCGCCGAGAAGGGCTCCCACGACGAGAGGACCGTCCAGCCCTTCAACATGTACTTCGACGCGTTGGACGGGACCTCGGCGTTCGTGCAGGGCCTGACCTACGATCCGGAGGCCAATACCTTCCGCGATGCCGACGGGGCCGCCTTCGACGCCCTGGAGGTGGAGCTGATCCCCGAGGCGGACTTCTCCGGCACCGTGGATACGGCCGGCCTCGCGGGCGCGCCCCTGGTGGTGTTCACCCCCGGCTCGCCGATCGCGGCCCCGGTGCGCGGCAACCGCTTCAGGTTGAAAGGCCTCCCCCTGGCCAGGTTCACGGCGCGCATCCTCACCGACGACGGCGTCATCCATGACGTCGAAGGACAGATGGACGCCACGGCCGGGGAACCCAACCGCAACGACAACACCCTGGCCCCCCTGGTCCCCGGCCGGGCGGTGGATACCCTGAAGCTGCCGCCCCCGGTGCGGGTGCTGGAGACGCCGACGGCCTCGCCGCCCGGCCCGCACATCTTCACCGACTCGGTGGTGGTGACCCTGTCCTCCCCCCAGGACGGAACCACCCTCTACTACACGCTGGGCGGCGCCAAGCAGCCGGACAATTTCGCGAACAAGTACACCGGGCCCATCGTGCTGCGCGGCAACACCACCCTCATGGCCGTCGCCTATCGCCTGGGAGACAACCACAGCGCCGTGACCATCCACAGCTACACCATGGTCCCTCCGGCCCCGGCCGCGAATCCCGCCAGCCGGGCGTTCCGCGATTCGGTGATCGTCGCCCTGTCCACGCGGGCCGCCGACGGCGCCATCCTCTACACCCTCGACGGCTCGGTTCCCGATACCTCCAGCGCCATCTATTCCCGCCCCCTCGTCCTGAAGACGACCACGGTGCTCAAGACGAGGACCAGGGCCGCCGGGCTCGAGCTCAGCGCCGTCACCGAGGAACACTACACCCTCATCCCCGACACCCTGGCCTCGCCCTAGGGTCTGTCGGACTGGCGCCTGCCGGAAAAGCCCCCGACGCCGCATGCGCGGCTGCCGCCTATCGGATCGGCCTGGCGGCCGGGATCCGGGCCTCGCGGCGCCGCTTCCACTCCGTGCGCAGGGACAGGGCGAGCGCGATGCCCAGGATGCTCCCCACCACCGCCAGGGACACATGCGGCGGGATCTTGTAGACGTCCGCAAGCAGCATCTTGGCGCCGACGAAGGCGAGGATCAGCGAGAGGGCCGGCTTGAGATAGTGGAAGACGCCCATGGACCCGGCCAGCACGAAGTACAGCGAGCGCAGGCCCAGGATGGCGAAGACGTTGGAGGCGTAGACCAGGAACGGATCGTCGGTGATGCCCAGGATGGCGGGGATGGAGTCGACGGCGAAGACCAGGTCCGCGGATTCGATGAGGAGCAGGACCAGGAACAGGGGCGTGGCCATGAGCGCTCCCTCGCGGCGCACGAAGAACCTCTGGCCCTCGTATCCCTCGGTGACCGGCATGAGGCGCCGCAGGAGCCTGACCATCCGGCTGTCACCGGGCGGCCGCTCCTTCTCCTCGCGGAAGAGCATGCGCGCCGCCGTGAAGATGAGGAAGGCCCCGAAGATGTACACGACGGCGTGGAATTCCCGGATCAGCGCCACGCCGCCGGCGATCATGGCGCCGCGCATGACCAGCGCCCCCAGGATGCCCCAGAACAGGACCCGGTGCTGGTAGGCCGCGGGGACGGAGAGGCTGGAGAAGATGACGGCCATGACGAAGAGGTTGTCCACGCTCAGGGAGAGCTCGATGAGGTAGCCGGTGAGGAAGAGCAGGGCCGCCTCCCCGCCGCGGTATTCGTGCCCCGGGTAGACTCCTTCCCACAGGAAGAGGATGGCGAGGTTGAAGAGCAGGGCCAGGGCTATCCACCCGGCGCTCCAGCCGAGCGCGGACTTGAGGGAGAGCGCCCTCGCCTTGCGGTGGAACACCCCCAGGTCGAGGGCCAGCAAGGCGACGATGAGGACGTTGAAGCCTATCCAGATCCAGGCCTTGTCGGGAGCCATGCGGACCCCTCCCCGGCGCGTCGGCCGCTCCCTGTCCTCTCCTTGTAATTACCGTAATCGGCGGGGGGAAGTCAAAAGCCGCCGGCGCGGCGGATTTCGCCGGCGTGGCGGGTTGCAGCGTGGCGGGTTTCAGTACAGCTTGAGATCGCGCGTCACGGGATCGATGTGTTCGGCCGTGTCCGGCCCGATGGCCAGGCAGGTGTAGGTGGGCACGCCGCCGAATTCGGTCTTCCCGCTGTCCCGGATGAGATGGGTCTCCAGGCCGGCCCGGCCGGCCCTTTCGCAGACGTCGAGGAGCTCGGCTTCCGAGGCGACCTGCAGGCAGATCTTCGCCGATCCCCCGCGCATCCAGGCGGATTCCTCGGGGGTGAAGGCGGGCGCGGCCTCGGCGTCCAGCACGCGCCGGACCAGGAAGGCCAGGCTGGCATGGGCCCCCTGGGCGATCTCCTTGCCGCGGCGCATCCCCAGATCCTTGCGGATGACGATGGCCTGCTTGACGCGGAGTTCCATGCCCGGGGCCGCCGGTCAGTTCTTCAGGAGCTTGTCGATCCCGTAAATGAAGGCCTGGCGGTTGTCG
>CBILQL010000093.1:0-11160 GCA_966238865.1 uncultured bacterium | reverse complement strand
CGTCCCCGGATGAGCTCAAGCAGTCCCTGGAGTTCCCAATCCAAATCCCCAACTTCACCGGAACCGGAGGCGCACCATGAGGATCGGCCTGAAATTCCTCAGGCTCGGCCTAAAGTTCCGCCGCGGAATGCCGATATCGGGTATGCCCATGCCCAGCTCCCGCTGTTTCGCTTCGATACCTGTTCTCCTGGCCGCCCTCCTGTCGGCCGCGGCGCCTGCTTTTTCGCAGGCACCCGCCCTTCTTGCCAGGAAAGCCATCCCCATCGTGAATCCGGAGGCGAAACCGGAAACGCCTCCCGCGACGGCCGCCGTGGCCTCCGACGCCTCCGACGACGCTGCCGGACTGTTCGAGGAAATCGAATTCGGAGGCACCCTGGTGATCGAAGGCAAGGTCGAGAAGCCCCAGGTGCAGTTCACTTTGGTGAAGGAACCGCCTCCGGAGAAGGAGATCCGGTTCGAGACCAGCTTCCTGCAAAGCCTCCTGAAGCAGGAGCGCGAAAACACCTTCCGTCCCTGACCAGCGTCCGTCCTCCGCCCGCCCGCAATGTCCGCGCCTGCGGTGCCGGGCGCCTACGCACCTCGCCCATCAGGATCCCGCCCTAAACCCGAAAACTGGGAAGAGAAAAGGTTGGTACCATGACTACTTTTGGTACGAATCAATTTCCGTCTGGCAAATCGTGACAGGAGATGAACCCATGAAAACCGCAAACAGGATCTTTGGAACGGGGCTTATCGCCTTCGGAGCCATTTTCCCGGCAGCCATTGCATCCCAAAGCCCGGTTCCAGTCTTCAGAATCATCGATTTCGAAAGCAATCAGGTGCAGTCTATCCTGCATGCCTATGGCGGCACTTATACGGACAACGGGGAGACTGCCAATGATTCCGTCACGTCCGGAAATTCCATCCTCACCACCTTCCAGTTCCACGACGATCCGGATTCGCTCTACTGGGTGCCCGGCTACTCGGACTCCTCCTCTTACGCCTTCAAGTTGGGATACCAGCTCGGCACGGTGCTGTTGGGGTGCGGAACCGGTTGCACTTACCCGCCCCACGTGGGCGTCAACTTCCGCTTCTTCACCGACTCGATGGATCTATCCACAGCAACACATCTCACCTTCTGGGCCAAGGCCGACGATTCCTTGAAAGTCGACGTCACCGTCGGAATGCGGGAAGAGAATCCCGATCCGAGATACAGCCAGCTGTTCGTAATCGACACTGCCTGGAAGAAATATTCCATCGAGCTCAAGCCGTCGGCGGATTTCGCGCTCCCGTCCTGGGCCCCGGAGCGGCCCTTCAACGTCGCGGCCGTGGAGGCCATCGGCTTCAGCATCAGCAAAGGCAACAACCCCGACACCATCGGCAATGCCCTCTATATCGACGACATCGAAATCGTCAATTGGGAGTACATTCCCCCCGACATCGACGTGAAGACGCGGGGGCAGGCTCTCCGCCGCGGCGCGCGAAACCTGGAAGCCCGCATTGCCGGAGGAATCGCCTATGTGCGGATCCCGGAGCGGCTCGCCGGCAGGACCGGTATCGTGGAAGCCATGGATGCGCAGGGCCGGAAGCTGGGCCAGGCCGCCTTCGGTCCCCAGGTTTCGGAAGTCGGGCTGAAGCTGCCGGGGGCCGGGACTTCCGGCGCGGGCCTCTACTTCCGCCTGAAGGCGGAGTAGAGGAGCGGAGGAAGCGGGCCGGTTGCGGAAAACGCGCCGGTCGCCTTCCCGCCCGCGCAAGGCGCTTCCCGGTTCGCCCCGGAGCGCCGCCTACTTGAAGCGGATCATGCTCTTGTGCCAGAGCTCCGGCGCCTCGAACCCGAGGAGGTTCGCGGCGGTGGCGGCGATGTTCGACAGGCCGAATCCGGAGCCGGCGATTTCGTAGGCGCCCTGGCATTGCCGGTCGTGGAACAGGCAGGGGACCGGGTTCAGGGTGTGGCTGGTCTTGGCCTTGATGCGGCCGTCCTTGTCCGTGGCCGGCTTGCCGGTCTTCTTGTCCAGCTCGTACATCTCCTCGGCATTGCCGTGATCGGCCGTGATGATGGCCATGCCGTCCAGGGCGTCCACCACCTTCAGCAGCCGTCCCAGGCACAGGTCCACCGCCTCGATGGCCATAGTGGCGGACCGGAGCTTGCCGGTATGGCCCACCATGTCGCCGTTGGCGTAGTTGAGCCGGGCGAACCGGTGCTTGCCGGTCTTCAGCTCCGCGATCACGGTGTCGGTGATCTCGGCCGCCTTCATCCAGGGGCGCTCGTCGAAGGAGACCCGGTCGGAGGGCACCTCCACGTAGGTCTCCAGGCCGTCGTCGAACTTGCCGCTGTTGTTGCCGTTCCAGAAATACGTCACGTGGCCGAACTTCTGGGTCTCGGAGACCGCGAGCTGGGTGACCCCGGACTTCGCCAGGAATTCTCCCATGGTGCTGTGGATCTCGGGAGGCGGAACCAGGAAGCGCTTGGGGATGTGCAGGTCCCCGTCGTATTCCAGCATGCCGGCATAGGCCACCTTGGGGCGGCGGAAGCGGTCGAAGTAGGGGAAATTTTCGTCTTCGAAGGCCCGGGAAATCTCGATGGCCCGGTCGCCGCGGAAATTGAAGAACACGACGCTGTCCCCGTCCTGCACGGCGCCGACAGGCGTCCCGCCGGCGGCGATCACGAAGGGGGGGAGGTCCTGATCGATGACGCCCGGATGCTCGGCGCGCAGGGCCTTGATGGCCTCCTCGGCGCTCGCGAACTGCCGGCCCTGGCCCAATACGTGGGTCTGCCAGCCCTTCTCCACCATGCCCCAATCCGCCTCGTAGCGGTCCATGGTGATCTTCATGCGGCCGCCGCCGCTGGCGATGCGCGCGTCGAAATCGGCGGAGCGGATCTCCTCAAGGAAATTCTCGAAGGGCAGAACGTATTCCAGGGCGGAGGTTTCACCCACGTCCCGGCCGTCCAGCAGGGCATGGATGCGCACCTTGCGCACGCCCTCCGCGCGGGCCCGCTTGATCAGCTCCACCAGGTGGTTGATGTGGGAATGCACGTTGCCGTCCGAGAACAGCCCGATGAAATGGAGGGTGCCGGAAGTGCCCCGGACGTTGCCGACGATCTCCTTCCAGGCGTCGCGCTCGAAGAGGAGGCCGGAGGCGATGGCGTTGCTCACCAGGGAGGCGCCCTGCTCGTAGACCTGGCCGGCGCCGATGGCGTTGTGGCCGACTTCGGAATTGCCCATGTCGTCGTCGCTGGGGAGGCCGACGGCCCGGCCGTGGGCCTTGAGCAGGGTATTGGGGGAGGACCGGAACAGCTCGTCCAGCACCGGCGTCTTGGCCTGGGCGATGGCATTGCCCTCGATTTTCGAGGAGATGCCGAAACCGTCCATCACCACCACGACCACCGGGCCCTTGTAGCCCGAAAAATTGGACAACCGCTTCAACATAGGACACTTCCTTCGGGAAACCGCGTTAGGATGCGGGAGAATGCAGAAATATAGGATTTTACAGCGGGTTCCGCTTCGGCGCCTCGATGCGGTTCAGGATGCCGTACCGGTCGGGGATGAAGGCGACCATCACCTCCAGGTTGTCCGTGCCGGGGAACATGTCCAGGGGGACCACCTTGGCGATCATGAAGCCGTTCCGCCGCCATTGCCCCACCTCCCGGGGGAGGGTATCCATGTCGCAGAACACGTGCAGCACCCGGACGGGCCGGCGCGCGGCCAGGTCGCGGATGACGCCCGGCTCCACGCCCTTCCGGGGTGGGTCGAGGAGGATGGCCTCCGGCTCCTCGTCCGGGGCGGGCAGGAGCCGGCCCAGTCCGGCGGACCGGATGCGGCCGGACACGAAGCGGGCCTTGAGCTTCCCGGCCGAAGCCATGTCCCGGGCCGACTCCACCGCCGGGCCGGCGGCGTCCACGCCGAGCACCTCGCGGTACTTGTCCTGCAGGTGGAGGCTGAAGAAGCCGAACCCGCAATAGAGGTCCAGCAGGCGCTGCTCCGGGCGGGGCTTGAGGAGCTGCTCCGCCTTCTCCAGGAACTCCGGCAGGATGGAGGCGTTCACCTGGCAGAAGGCGGTGGGCTTGAAGGCGTAGGTCCGGTCGCGGACCCGTAACCGCACGGTGTCGGGGCCGAACAGGCGCTTGATCTTCCACGGGCCCTCGGGGGCGCGGTCGTCGAGGTAGAAGGGCGAGCGGCCGGGATCGTGGAACAGGTAGGCGGATGCCACCCGGGGGGCGTCCCCGGCCTGATCCGCTTCCTTCCGTCCGGGCCCAGGCCCGCCAAGGTCCAGCTCCTTCAGGTGCTCGGCCAGCAGCTTGGCCTTGCGCGCCACCTCGGAGTTGATCCGGTCCACGTTGAAGAACACGACGAAGCGGTGGTAATCCCCGCGGATGACGAGGAAGTTCAGGGCCCGCCCCAGGCCGGCATAGGCCGGGGTGTTCAGCTTCTCGAGCAGGAAGGCGTAGATGGCCGCATGTTCGCGGGGTTCCAGCTCCGAGGCCGAGCCCAGGCGGCTCTGGCCCGCCTCCCGCTTGTGCGGCTGGAAGTCGAGGCGGAACCGTCCCTGTTCGAAGCCGACCCGGCGCTTGGTGGTGGTGCGGTAATGGCGGGGAAGCGGGGAGGGGAGGATGCGATTGGGCTTGTCCGGCAGGCCGTTGGCGGTCCAGAACTCCTGCAGGGCCTGGTTCTTGAGCTCCAGCTCGCGCACGTAATCGAGCCGCGCCAGGGGCTCGGGGCTGAAGGCGGTTCCCACCAGGTCCGGAAAGGCGGACCGGGCCTTGGCCATCAGCAGCTGGGAAAAGCCGGAGGGAAGCTCGCGCGCCCCTTCCTCGGAATCCCGTCTGTTCTTGCCGGAGCGTCGCCTTCCTTCACCGGGGAGTTCCCGGCCATCGGAGCGATGTCTTCCTTCGACGGGCTGTTGCCGGCCATCGGAGCGCCGACGTCCGCGGGGCGCGTTTTCTTCAGTCGCCGTCGCCGGCCTTCCCTTGCGGGTTTGTCTATGTCGGGGGTGGGAGGGTCTCGCCATGGCGATTGGGCAAGGTAGGAAATTCCTGGGCGTCGGCTATTCCAGGTCCGCGGCCCGCAGCAGGAAATCCTCGAAGCCCTTCTGCCGGCCGATGGGATCGAGAAGCGCGATGGAGATGCCGGGATGCCGGGCGCGCAGGGCTTCCACCTGGTCCGGGATGTCCGTCAGCACGTGCTTCCCGGAGAACAGGAACAGGGGAAGAATTCGCACCTCCCGAGCACCATCCGCTATCGCGTCCGCGACGGCCCGGGCGAGGTCCGGAGGCGTCAGGGACAGGAAGGCCCCCCGGATTTTCCAGGCATTGCCCGCCGGGGACCTCTCCCGCAAAGCGGCCATCCGGCCCGCCAAATCCTGCATTTCCGCAAACGCGGCCTCGGTACGGCTGCCGTGTGCCAATAAAATCAGGGTGTCAGCGCCGCTCATAGCTGGCCGGTCGATCCGTTGCCGGCAGGTCTGGGCCGGCCCGATAAAGGTAATAATCGTCGGGCTTCGCTCGTTCGCTTGGTTGATTCCCCCGACTGCAAAGGGTACAATTGGCAAGACCCGGTCAAATCCACATGGCGCAATCGAGCATCAAAATCCTGCAACACGAAGGCGAGCCTTGCATCGAAATCAAGGGCCAATGGGATCAGGACACATTGGATTCGCTGATCAAATCCTTCCAGAAGGCGGTTCCCAAGGCCGGCCGGATCCTGTACCTCCGCCTCTCCGAGCTCGACTACCTGGACAGCGCCGCCCTGGGCGTCATCATGTTCAATCTGAACGAGCTGTCCAAGCGCAACGCCAAGCTGGTCCTGCTGGATCCCTCGTCGGAAATGCGCCAGATTCTCCGCACGACTTCGTTGGATCGGATCCTGGAGATCCGCTAGTCGGGAACATCCCCTTCGCGATTTCCCGCCGAATCGCGGCGCTTTCGCCCGCTTGCGGGCCCAGGTGCGCGTTGTAATCCCCAGGGGTCGAAAGTATATTGAGGCAACCCCGGGAGGGTCCGCCGGATAGGGGCTGGACGGAAGCTGTGATCGGGCCCGGGCCGCATCCGGGAGGCCGTGGAACGGCGGCGGGAGCCGGAGACGGGGCGGTCGATGCAAGCCAAGCCTGGGAGCGGACGCGCGTGAACGAGATGAAGAAGACTCCATTGTATGACATCCATGTCGCCCTGGGCGCCAAGATGGTCCCGTTCGCCGGGTTCTCCATGCCGGTGCAGTACTCGGGGATCCGGCAGGAGCACGAGGCCGTGCGCAAGGCGGTGGGATTGTTCGACGTGTCCCACATGGGAAATTTCTTCATCACCGGGAAGGATGCCGGGACCTTCCTCCAGAAGGTGGCGGTCAACAACGTCGACAAGCTGAAGGACATGGACGTCCAGTACAGCGCCCTATGCTATCCCGACGGCACCGTGGTGGACGACATCCTGGTCTACCGGCTGGGGGAAGGCCGCTACAAGATGGTCGTCAACGCCTCCAACATCGACAAGGATTTCAAATGGCTGTCCGAGCAGGCCGGGAAGCTGGCCGGGGCTGGCATCCGCGACGTGGCGCTGCGGGACGCCAGTGCGGAGCTGTGCATCCTCTCCCTGCAGGGTCCCCGCGCCCTCGATACGGCGCGCAAGGTGATGGACGACGATCCCGCCGCCGTCGGGACCTACAAGGCGGGCCGGGGACGCGTGAACGGCGTGGCGGACACCCTTTACAGCCGCACCGGCTACACGGGCGAGGACGGATTCGAATTCTATCCCGAGAACCACAATGCCCCCGCGCTGTGGACGGCCCTGATGAAAGCGGGATCCGAGTATGGTATACTGCCCGTAGGCCTGGGCGCGAGGGACACCTTGCGGCTGGAGGCCGGGTATTCGCTGTACGGGCATGAGCTTTCCGACAAGACCAACCTCATCGAAGCCGGGCTCGGCTGGATCACCTCCCTGGACAAGGGGGACTTCATCGGGCGCGAGGCCCTGGACGCCAAATCCAAGGGCGGAGCGGTCCGCAGGATCGTCGGCCTGGAGCTGCTCGAGCTGGCCATCCCCCGGGAAGGCTGCGTGGTCCGCACCAGCGGCTCCGCCGGCGCGGGCGGGGAGGAAGTGGGCGTGGTGACCTCCGGGACCATGTCCCCGACCCTGGGAAAGGGCATCGCCATGGCCTATGTGCAGGCCTCCTTCGCCAAGCCCGGCACCGAGCTGGAGGTGGTGATTCGCGACGCGGGCAAAAAGGCCCGGGTGGTGAGCCGCAACTTCTACAAGCGGAAGAAGGATCCCGCGCCGGCGTCGGCGGTCGGGTCGCAGGCCTGAGAGGATTTCCGATTTGCCTATGAAGATGGCCAGGAAGAAGGCCAGGAAATCCTCCTCCCGCGGCAAGGCCCGCGAGGAGGAGGCCGAAGACGGGGAACCCGTCAAATCCCTGTGGGTGGAAACCTGGGGGCTGGCGATCCTGTCGGTGGTGCTTGTCACCGTCATCGCGCTCCTTTCCGAATTCGTCTCGGCCGGCGGCAGCAACCTGCTCGGGCCCTACCTCGGCGCCTGGTGGGCGACGACCCTGAACCGACTGGTCGGCGGCCTTCCCGTCATCATCCTGGTGGCGGCCGCCACCTTGCTGGGCTTCAAGCTGGTCCTGGCGAAAGGGCCGCTGAACTACCGCATGGTATTGGCACTCGTCTTCCTCTTCCTGTCCACCGGCGTCCTGCTCAGCATCCGCTTCATCGACAAGCCCGTTCTCGGCGACGCGGACTACCAGATTTCCGGCGGTTACCTCGGCAACTTCCTGGTGAAGAAGGGCTTCACGCCGGTGTTCGGGGACGGCAAGTTCGGACCGTACCTGATAACCGCCCTGGGGATTTTCTTCACCCTCATCTGGGGCTTCCGCCTCAGCATGGTGGCCGTCTCCGAGAAGACGGCCGATTCCATGGTGGTCGTGCTCCGCCCCTTCTTCCGCGTCTTCACCCGGCTCTGGTCCCGGCCCGCCCCCGTCGGCGTCCCGGATGGCCTGGACGGCCTGGCCCTGATGCCGCCGGGTTCCGCACCCGGCGCCGCGGGCGGGAAGGGGAGGGCCCGCACGGTTTCCCAGGGGGCCGCGCGTCCCGACGGCACCGTGCTGCCGGCCGCCCGCAGGCGCACCGGTCCGGACCCGGATGCGGCGACTTCCAACGCCGAGCCGGATGCGCGCAAGGCGGCCGGCCTGCGGCGCGAAGAGCTGCGGCGCGAGATGGCTTCCGGTGCCGGCACGGAGAATGGCAACGAGACGGACGAGCTTCCCGAAGACCTAGACGACCTGGATCTCAACGATCCCCTCACCGTGCGCCGGCTCCGCGATCTGGACCTGGAGCGCAAACGTGTGTCCGAGCTCAACGAATGGGAAGTGAAGACCCGGGATCCTGAAATCGCCGGCCTGCTCCAGAAGGAGAAGGCCCGGTTGGCCGGTGAAAAGCTCCCGCCCATGGCGCCGGCCGGCCCCGATGAGGCCGCCATGGCCGGTGACGGCGAGGATGCGGATTCCGAAGGCAAGCCCAGGAAGCGCGGCCGCCGCAAGGCCGCCTCCGAAGCGCCGCGGCCGGAATCCCCGGAGGTCGGGCTCGATGCCGAAGAAGGCGGCTGGAGCGGAGGGCAGCCCGAAGCCGGGAACGAAGCCGGTGACGACTCCGCCGAAGGACCTTACGGCGGGTTGGGCCTGGAAGAGGGAGCGGAGGGAGAGACCCCCGCGGCGATGGCCCGCAGGGCGGCCCCCCGGCCCAAGCCGCCCCAGCCCGAAGTGGTGTACGATCCCTATCGCGTGCCCACCCTGGACGAAATCTTCGACGAGCCGCCCAAGCAGCCCCTGGAGTTCACCGAGGAGGAGCTGCGCGAGCAGAGCAAGCTCCTCGAGGATCAGCTCATCAACTTCAAGGTCATGGGCAAGGTCACCCAGATATGCCCCGGCCCCGTCATCACCCGCTACGAGGTGGAGCTGGCCCCCGGCGTCAAGGTGAGCCGCATCGCCACCCTGGCCGACGACCTGGCCCTGGCCCTGCGGGCCAAGAGCATCCGCATCCTGGCCCCGATTCCCGGGAAAAGCGTGGTCGGCATCGAGGTGCCCAACCGCAAGGCCCAGATCGTCTATATCAAGGAGATCCTCAAGGCCCCGGAGTTCAACGCCGAGGAGGACTCCCTCAAGATCTGCCTCGGCAAGACCATCGCCGGCGAGCCCTACGTGATGGACCTGGCGCGCGCGCCGCACCTGCTCATCGCCGGCCAGACCGGATCGGGCAAGTCGGTTTGCATCAACAGCATCATGGCCTCGTTCCTGTGCTCCAAGAGCCCCGACGACCTGCGCATGATCCTGGTCGACCCGAAGGTGGTGGAGCTCAAGCCCTACGACAGCATCCCGCACCTGCTCTATCCCGTCATCACCCAGCCCGACGTGGCCGTGGCCGGCCTCAAGTGGGCCACCGTGGAGATGGATCGACGCTACGAGGTGCTGGCGCAATGCGGCGTCCGCAACATCAAGGGCTTCAACGCCAAGTTCAAGGACGGCAAGCTCCCGGAGGAGATGGACGAGGAGGACCGGAAGAAGATGTCCTACATCGTCATCATCATCGACGAGCTGGCCGATCTCATGATGGTGGCCGGCAAGGAGGTGGAGACCAACATCGCGCGCATCGCCCAGAAGGCCCGCGCCGTCGGCATCCACCTCATCCTCGCCACCCAGCGCCCCTCCACCAACGTCATCACCGGCACCATCAAGGCCAACCTGCCCACCCGCATCGCCTTCCAGGTCGCCAGCCAGATCGACGCCCGCACCATCATGGACAAGATGGGCGCCGAGAAGCTGCTGGGACGCGGCGACATGCTCTTCCGGCCCATCGAGTTCCCGGAGCCGGTGCGCCTGCACGGCTGCTATCTCGACGACGCCCAGGCCGAGAAGCTGGCCGGCGCCGCCGCGGACCAGCACGTCAACTACCCGCAGATCCAGAGCTTCAGCCTCGAGGACGACCCGTCCGCGGAAGGCGCGGACGATGAGCCGCGCGACGAGAAGTTCCGCGAGGCCGCCGAGCTGGTGGTGCAGGTGAAGCAGGCCTCGGTGTCCCTGCTCCAGCGCCGCCTCGGCATCGGCTATGCCCGTTCGGGGCGCCTGGTGGACCAGCTGGAGCGGGCCGGCGTGGTGGGCAAGGAGCGGGGCAGCAAGCCCCGGGAAGTGCTCATGGACGCCGACGAGCTCCAGTCCTTCCTGTCGTCGGGCCTCAACGACGACTGATTCCGGGTCGGCCAGGGGCGCAAGGACGCCCATTCACGATTGGTTCGCCAGGAATTGGCGAATTCCCGCGAAAACCAAGCTTACCTCCGTTTCCCTTTCCTGCTTTCGCTTTTTTTATTCCCCTTCTTACCGGACGATTTATTTATTGACCACATCCATCGTTTCCCGGAGGAACACATGTCTCTACCCCTCGGTTCCATCGCCCCGGACTTCACCCAGAACTCCAGTATGGGGAAGATCCACTTCTACGACTACATCGACGGCAAGTGGGCCATCTTCTTCTCCCATCCCGCCGACTTCACTCCCGTCTGCACCACTGAACTGGGCATGACCGCCAAGCTGAAGAAGGATTTCGAGAAGCGCGGCGCCGTCGTCCTCGCGTTGTCCGTGGACAGCGAGCAAAGCCACAAGGGCTGGATCCACGACATCAACGAGACCCAGGACTGCGTGGTGGATTACCCCATCATCGCCGACGAGGACAAGAGCGTGTCCACGGCTTACGGCATGTTCCAGCCCACCGCCAACGACAAGTTCACGGTGCGCTCGGTGTTCTTCATCGACCCCAACAAGAAGATCCGGGCCAACATCACCTATCCGGCCTCCACGGGACGGAACTTCCACGAAATCCTGCGGGTGCTCGACTCCCTGCAGCTCACCGACAAGTACAAGGTGGCCACCCCGGTGAACTGGAAAGAAGGGGAAGACGTGGTGATCGCGCCCGCGGTGCAGGATCCCGAGGAGCTGAAGCAGCGCTTCCCGAAGGGTTGGAAGGTGATCAAGCCCTATCTGCGGACGACGCCGCAGCCGAATAAGTGAGACGGAAAACCGGCCCAATGCGCTTCGCGCAAAGGGCCGGGTTTCTCGACGGCTCTCCGCGGCCGCTCCCGCGGCCTCGGAGCTCCCTCCTTACTAGGGGCTGTCTGAATACCCCCTTCTGCTGCGGCCGGCTGCGGAG
>CBILQL010000092.1:0-11193 GCA_966238865.1 uncultured bacterium | reverse complement strand
GAACGACAACGCAGCCCTTGGGCTCCGCAGCCGGCCGCAGCAGAAGGGGGTATTCCGACAGACCCTAGGGGGGGCGCTTCAAGCGCTCTTTTCCTTTATGTGTTCCACCCACCCCTGGCAGGCCCTATCCAATAGGGCCTTTTTTTTGGCATTTAGCCAATACTCTATTTATTTAAACTACACTCAATCCCATTTTTCAAACCATTATCAATTTATATTGTGCCTTTTTCCAATTTTATGTGTATTATTGCACTACACTACTGGCGAGGCGCTTTTACTGGGACCCAATCCCGCCGCCCGCCATTCGAGGCCCGATACGGATTCCCGGAGGCTCGCATGCGCATGAACATCTTCAGCTCCCTCATCCCCTCCTGCCTGGCCCTGGTATCGAGCCTTGCCGTATTCGGTCAGGCCGCCTCGGAGACCGCCGCGGAACGCTATGGCTATGCTCCGGCCGAATCCGCGGCCGGCGCCGCGTTCCGCATGACGCTTTCGCCCTACGGTTACGATTGCAACACCGGGTTCGAAGCCATCGGCGCCGTCACCACCGACACGTCCATCACGCTCTCATTCGTGCACAGGCGGCGCAAGGACACCCTGGATTGCCGGGTCGTCCGCATGGTCCCTCCGGTGCTGGAATACAAGCTGCCCGCCTTGCGCGCCGGCAAGTACCCTCTCTATGCCGTTGCTTATCCCGAATGCGCCTATAACCCCGATCCGAATGGACCGATCTGCAAAATCGCCCTCCGTCCCGAGCTCATCGGCGCAGTCGCAGTCGGGTCGGAACCCCCCAGGATCGATAGCGCCTGGCACCCGCGGCCCGTCAAGACGCTCTCGCAGAAGCCCTTCCAGCTCGCCGTCGTGAATTCCCTCTACGGAAATTGCCAGACCACCTTTTACGGACAGACCATGCGGGTCGATGCCGACAAGCGCGTCATCCATCTCAGCTTCGGCGCCGAAACCCATCCCGATCGCGTCTGCGTCCAGGACGTGAGGCCGCATGGGCCGACCTTCGCGGCGCCGGCGTTGAAGGCCGGACGATACCAGGTGCTGGTCTCCCAGCTGCCGGCCTGCGCCATCCCGCGCGAACCCGACGGTCCCGTCTGCCTCATCCACGTGGAGCCCGTCGCGGCCGCCGAGTCGCTGGCGGTCCAGGATGAGACCTTCGTTCCCGGGACGGGCTGGTTCGTACAGCCGGTGTCGGTGCGCGCGGACGCAGGCTTCAGGCTCAGCGTGCTGAACTACGCCTATCACCCCTGCGCCTTCGATTTCACCCACGCTTCACTGATCATATCGGGACGGACCATCCGCGCCCGCTTCGCAGTCGAGCGCTCCGGGAATGATTTGTGCACGGCGGACATCCGCGCGGGAGGTCCCGAGTTTCCGGTGGCGGGCCTGGCCGCGGGCGACTACCAGGTCTACGTTTCGACGCCGGCGGCCTGCCTGTTCGCGCCCCAGCCTTGCGACATCGCGGAACCGGAGCCCGAACTCGTCGATACCCTGCATGTCGTCCTGGACATGCCCCTGGCATCGGGAGCGCACCCCGGAATCGCCCCGTCCCTACAGGGAGGCAAAGCCCGCATCGAAAGGAGTTCCGGGATCCTGGGCGTGCTGATGCCGGGCCTGGAGCGCGCGCGTCTCGACGTGCTGGGTCGCCGAATGCCCTAGGGTCTGTCTGAATACCCCCTTCCCAACCCCTGCGGGGTTGGGCCCCAAAACCAATTACGTCGCGAGGGCGAGCGAGGAGCCCAAGGGCAAGGCGGCAGGCCCCGAAAACCCTGAGAGCGTACCTAGAAGGTACGCCGATGGGTTTGAGGGGGCGAAGGGGCGATAAACGCCCCTGAGCCGCTTCGCGACTCCTTGAACGACAACGCAGCCCTTGGGCTCCGCAGCCGGCCGCAGCAGTAGGGTGTATTCAGACAGACCCGAGGCTCAGGCTTCGGGAGAAGGCCGGAACAGGAGGTAGGGCCGGCCCTCAGGTCCGCTTGCGGACCAGCTGCACGCCGTCCCGCACGGTGAGCAGGACGTTCTCCACCCGCTCATCCCCGGCGATGCGCCGGTTCAACGCGGCGATGGCCCGGCTCTCCTCGTCCCGGGGATTGAGCACGTTTCCGGACCAGAGGGTATTGTCCACCAGGATCAGCCCTCCGGGCCGGATCAGGTCCACGACAGCCTCGTAATAGGCGGGGTAATTCGACTTGTCGGCGTCGATGAAGGCCATATCGAAGAGACTCGTGCCGCCGCGGTTCGCACCACCCGGCACTGCGCCCCCGGCCCCTGCTGCGCCTCCCTGCACTGCGTCCCCCGCCCCTGCGGCCCCCCGGACGGCGCCGGCGGCCAGGGACTTGAGCGTTTCCAGCGCAGGCCCCATGCGGATCTCGATCTTCCCGCCGTGGGGGCTCCGGGCGATATAGCGCCGCGCGAAGTCCGCATGCTTCGGATCGATCTCGCAGGTTATCACCTTTCCGTCCCCGGGCAGACCCTCCGCCACGGACAGGGCGGAATACCCGGTGAAAGTACCGATCTCCAGCACCCGTTTGGCGCCGCAGAGCTGCGCCAAAAGCTTGAGCAGACGGCCCTCCAGGCGCCCGGTGAGCATGGTCGGGGAGTCCATCTCGGCATAGGTCGCGACGGCGAGCTGTTGCAGGAGCTCCGGCTCCGGCCGGGTGTGTTCCTGGGCGTACTTCTCGATCTCGGACTGAATCAGTTCCATGCCTGCTCCATTCGCAAGATTTCCATCGCCTATCCCCTGTTCACCTATTCCCTGTTGGCGCTATCCAAAAGGATGGTCACCGGACCCTCGTTGCGGAGGGAGACCTCCATCTCGGCCCCGAACAGCCCCGTGGGGACCGCCTTCCCGATCTCGCGGGCGATTTCCGCGGCGAGACGCTGGTACAAGCTGTCCGCATGGGTGGGAGACGCGGCCCCGGTGAAGGAGGGCCGGTTGCCGCGGGCCGTGGAGGCGAACAGGGTGAACTGGCTGACCACCAGGACCTCGCCGCCGAGATCGGTCACGGATCGGTTCATCTTGCCGTCCGCATCGGGGAAGATGCGCATGCGCGCCAGCTTCCCGGCCAGCCACACGGCATCGGCCTCGGAGTCCTGCGGGGCCACGCCCACGAGCACCAGCAGGCCGCGCCCGATGGAGGCCACGGTATGGCCCTCCACCTTGACGGAAGCCTCCCCCACGCGTTGCGCCACTATCCTCATTCCACGGCCGCCCCGATTCCGGAAAGAAAGGTAGCCAAGTTCCGCCCGGGCAGAAGCACGGGATGGATCCCGGCGCGTGCGGTGCCGGCTTTCACCGGAGCTGGAGCACCCTCATGTCCGGCTCCCGGGCCGGCGCCTCGAGGGAGGAGTCGAGCAGGTAGAGCAGCATCTCCGCGGCATGGCGGGCATGCGGCGTGATGATGCGACGGTCCACCAGCTCCTTGCCGATGATGGACATGCCCTGGGGATCGGGCTGATCCGGCCCGAGAACCTCCCAGGTGAGGGGGTAGCTCTTGGTGGGCAGGGGCATGGGCGGGTCCCAGCCGTGGAAATGCGCTTCTGCCCAGGCCAGATGGGGCGCCATCTCCTTGGTGGCCTCGGTGAAGGGGGGCCCGTTGTTGGGAATGTCCCGGAAGTCCATCCAGAACACGGAGGAATAGGAATCGAAGGCCAGCGGGAACTTGTAGGGGTCTTCCAGACCCATGCGCTTGAGTCCGAATTTCAGCCACTTCGTCTGGTAGACGGGATGCTCCCCGCCCTCGGTCCTGCCCTCGATATAGTCGAACTTCCGCAGCATGTCGGCGGCAAGGACGATTTTCGCCACCAGGGGATGCTCCTTGTTCGCGACCAGGGACAGGAGGAACAGGGCCTGGCCCAGGTTGTCGGCTTCCCGTTGGCCGGTGGCATAGTCATAAGGGTCCGGCAGCGCCAATATCCAATCCTTGACCAGTCCCAGGTTGCCGGTCTGCCGCAGGGCCTCGCAAATCACCGCCGCATCGCGATAGGTGGGGCTGGACTGGGTCAGCAGGTTGGTGAAGGGCTTCCCCTCCACCACGTTGATGAGCACCTCGTGCAGAAGCACCTTCATCACCGCGGCATGTCCGCTGCCCTGGAAATCCGGCATGTGGATGGGCCCGCCGGTGAGGATGGTCTGCGTGCCCTCCACCTTCAAGGTGACGCCGTTCTCGTCCTCTTCGAGGGAATATTGCCGGCCTTCGCGGGTCTGCCACTTGACCTTGAATTCATGGGGCAGGATCTGTTCCTGGATGGGATTCCAGGAACGGAGGATTTCCCCGGTCAGCGCATCGAAAAGCGCGCCGCCCTTGTACAAGAGCTTGCGCCGGTTGCCCATCCCGAAAAGGAAATAAGGATGATGGGGAATCTTCATGGAATTCCGCCCTCCCCTCACGTCTAAACTAATTTTCCAGGGATACGGGGCAATCGGAATACACCCAGAACATTCGTGACGATTCCCCTTGCGATCCCATCGGTCACCAATAGGAAAACGTGTCCGGATGCTTGGGCGGAATGCCAGGGCGGGAAGAAGCCGAAGGAATCCGAGGAGCGTCGCAAGGTGTTTAATGCCTTTGAAGGGTCGGGTCGGCTCTACGAACCAGGGACCCCTCGGCCCGCCTCAGGCCAGGCTGAGGGACTCCTCGAGAATTCTTCCCTTCGGGCGTAAGCCCGTTGGGGAGAATTCCGTCACCTAAAACATGTTTTTCTTCCACTTCGCGGACTTGCCCAGCTCCTCTTCGATGCGCAGGAGCTGGTTGTACTTGCAGACCCGATCGGTGCGGCTCAGGGAGCCGGTCTTGATCTGGCCGCAGCCCGTGGCCACCGCCAGGTCGGCGATGGTGGCGTCCTCGGTCTCGCCGGAGCGGTGGGACGCGACGGCGCCGAACCTGGCCTGCTGCGCCATGCGGATGGCCTCCAGGGTCTCGGTCAGGGTGCCGATCTGGTTCACCTTGATGAGGATGGCGTTGCCGACCTTGCCGTCGATGCCGCGCTTCAGGATGGCGGGGTTGGTGACGAAGAGATCGTCGCCGACCAGCTGGACCTTCTTGCCCAGGGTGTCGGTGAGGAGCTTCCAGCCGTCCCAGTCGTTCTGGTCCATGCCGTCTTCGATGGAGTAGATGGGATACTTCGCGCACAGGTCGGCGTAGTACTTGACCATCTGGGCCGAGGTGTAGGCCTTGCCGGTGGACTTGTGGAACACGTACTTGCCCTTGGCCTTGTCGTAGAATTCGGACGAGGCCACGTCGAGGGCGATCTTGAAGTCCTTGCCGGGCTGGTAGCCGGCGTTCTTCACGGCCTTGATGATGCTGTCCAGGGCGTCCTTCACGCCCTTCAGCTCCGGGGCGAATCCGCCCTCGTCGCCGACGGCGGTGGAAAGGCCGCGCTTCTTGAGCAAGGCCTTGAGGGCGTGGAACACCTCGGTGGACATGCGCAGGCCCTCGGAGAAGCTCTTGGCGCCCACCGGGGCGATCATGAACTCCTGGAAATCGATGGGCGCGTCGCTGTGGGCGCCGCCGTTGATGATGTTGCACATGGGCACGGGCAGCAGGAAGTTGTCCTTGTTGCCGTACACGCCGGCCAGGTAGGTCCACAGGCTCTGGCCCTTGTCGGCGGCGGCGGCCTTGGCGATGGCCATGGAGCAGCCCAGGATGGCGTTGGCGCCCAGCTTGCCCTTGTTGGGCGTGCCGTCCAGCGCGATCATGGCCTTGTCCAGCTCGGCCTGGGCGGAGGGATCCTTGCCCTGGAGCAGCTTGGCCAGCACCGTGTTCACGGCCTTCACGGCCTTGGTGACGCCCTTGCCCAGGTACTTTGCCTTGTCGCCGTCGCGCAGCTCCACGGCCTCGCGTTCCCCGGTGGAGGCGCCGGAGGGCACGGCGGCCCGGCCCTGGATCCCGTTCTCCAGGATCACGTCCACCTCCACGGTGGGGTTGCCCCGGGAATCCAGGATTTGCCTTCCTCGTACGGTCTTGATGGCGGACATTGTATGCTCCAGGCTGCGAGATTGTGTGCGGAGAAAGATATTGTATTGGCCGCTGGATGACAATCCTGCCGGCATCCGGCTGCAGGGCGGAAATGCTATCTATTGTCAATGCCGCGTTTGCTCGGACGGATGCTGTGCTGGGCCGCCGTCCCCTTCCTGGCCGTCGCGGCGTTCTCCCTTGCGGGCGAACTTTTCCGCTCGATCCGGATACGCGCGGACGCCATGGGTTACTGGTACCTCCTCCGGCACCCCGCCACGCTCGCCTTCGCCGGGGGCTTCGCCTTCCGCGTCCTGTTCCGGGCGGCCTGGCGGCGCATGGGGAGGCAGGATCCCCTGGAATTCGTCGACACCCTGGAGCACGAGCTCACCCACGCCCTGATGGGGTATCTCACCCTGTCGCCGCCCGTCGCCCTCACCGCCACCCTCCAAGGCGGCGGAGAAGTGCAGCTGAAGCGCTCGAATCCCCTGGCCGCGCTGGCGCCCTACTTCCTCCCGCTCTGGTGCCTGCTGGCCGCGGGATTGGGCCTGGTGGTCCGAAGCTCCGCCCAGACGGCCTGGGACGCCTTCGTCTTCGCCCTGCTGGGCGCCTTCGCCTACCGCCTGGGATCGGAATTCCGCTGGCGCCA
Organism: uncultured bacterium; assembly: GCA_966238865.1. Taxonomy (GTDB): domain Bacteria; phylum Fibrobacterota; class Fibrobacteria; order UBA11236; family UBA11236; genus CBILQL01. The sequence goes on along the minus strand of CBILQL010000092.1, from coordinate 4,581 downwards.
GACCGACCTGCACGAATACGGCTTCGCCTTCTCGGTCTTCGCCACGGCCACCCTGCTGCTGCTCGTGGCCGGCCTCATCCTGGGCGCGCGCGGGCTGCTGGGCTGGGACTGGATGGGGCGCGCGCTGCCGGCGGCCTGGGAGCTGATCGGCCGCGGCTGGGACGCCATGGCGAACCACTTCAGAACGCCTGGTTGAAGTCCACGTACAGGCCGTAGCCGAACCGGGAGAAGCCCAGGTCGCCGCGCAGGGCGCCGAGCCGACTGCCGACGATGAGTCGCCCACCCACCCCGCCGGCCCAATGCAGGGTCTCGCCGGAGGCGGAGCGGAAATCCTCCCCAACCCTGCCGGCCCCCCCGAACGCGGCCAACTGCCATTCGTCGCCGAAGAACCGGGCGATGAGGGGCAGCGGGAGGCGGAAACCCCAGCGGACCTCCGCCTGCGCCGCCTGGGCGCTGCGATCCCGCAGCCGCTTCTCTGAAATGCCGCGCAGCATGCGTTTGTCCCCCAGGTAGGGGTAGGCATAGAATGGGGCCCGGCCCAGGACGGTCGCCTGCTGGATCTTCACCGCCGTCTCCCAACGGGGATGGGGCGTGGCATAGGCGGCCGCCCAGGTTTCCAATCCGGTGTAGTCGTAGTCGAGCCCGGGCGGGGATCGGCCGGCCCGCTGCCCCGCATGCCACCCCCGGGAAGGCAGGCTCTCGTCGTCGCGGGTGTCGAATTCCAGGGACAGGCCCGCCAGGCCGTCCCAGCCGCCCCGGTAACCGGCGAGTTCCGGAGGCAGGACGTCCGGATCCGGCGGACCGCCTCCAGCGGACTCGAGGGAGGTCATCTCCATGAAGCGGGCTTCCAGGAACCCCTTGAGCAGGAGCCCCGAGCCCAGGGGCCGCCCCAGCGCGGCCTCGCCGCGCCAGCCGACCGGGGTGTAGACATGCCGATCCGCCTCGCGGGGATGGTTGCCGCCCCCGAACCAGGTCTCGGGATAATAGAACCCCTCCAGCTCCAGGTCGGTGCGCCAGGGGGTTCCTCCCCACTGCAGCCTGCGATGCTCGATCTCCACCTCGGCCTGGCCCTTGCTCGTGACATACCCCAGGAGCTCGAGCTCATCGCCGGGTCGCCCCTGGCCGGCCAGGAAGGCGCGGTCGATGAACTTGAGCCCGGCGCCGATGCCATTCTCGGGATTGACCAAGCCGACCGGCAGGACGGCCCAGGACCGGGATCCGGCATCCGGTACGCACCAGGCCGGGTGCAAGGCCAGGAGGAGCGGCCCGAACAGGCAGATCATCGGCTTCCGGAGCGCGGTGCGGCATCCTCGGGGCGATGGCATTGGACGGGCTGACATGCGACCGGCTAAGATACCAAACCACCGGAAACCGTCGGGACAAGCCAGGCATCCCGCATCCCCGGCATGGGCCTTTTTTTTATCTTGGCCTGAGGTGATGCCCAAATTCCGCAATCCGGAAGCAAATCCTTGTACATTGGGGGAGCGGATGAGGAATCGCCGGCGTCAATCGTGCATGGCTTCTTCCCGGGCGCTGTCCCTGGCCGCCGGACTTTTCCTGACAGCCTTGCCGGCCGTGGCCGGGGAGGTGCAGACGCCCAAAGGGGATCTCCGGCCGGCCGAGCTTGCCGATCTCAAGCCCCATCGCAGCGGCAGCAAGACCTACAACGAATTCTGGACCTACCACATCCTTCTGGAGGGGAACGTCCAGGCCTACCTCAACTTCTCCCGGGTGAACCTGGGATCCTTCAAGGCCCCGGTTTGCGGCGCCGATTTCACCGTGCTGGGCTTCAAGGGCAGGAATTATTCCGTGGCCCGGGAATACGACAAGGGCAATTTCGTCTTCCTCGACTCCCTCCATCAACTGCAGGTGCACCAGAACATCTGGTTCTCCGGCAAGCTGCCCGAGGCACACCGGGTCTTCTTCTCGACCCGGAAGAAGGACGTGAGCTATTTCCTGGATCTCGGCTTTTCGGAGATCCTGCCCGGGCAGGTCTGGGGCGACGGCATGTTCAAGCTGGGATCCGAGACCGTGGGCATCTTCCTGCACATCCCCAGGGCGAAGGTCAGGGGCAAGCTGGCCATCAACGGGGACACCCTCGACGTGACCGGCATGGCCTACATGGACCACACCTTCCAGACCACTTTGGCCCCCGAGCTGGTGGACGCAGGTTACCGCTACATCACCCGGAGCGGCCCCGTGGAAGCCGGCTATGTCCTGGATCCTGTCTCCCGCTTCGGCTCCACGCCCGTCGGGTACGGGCTGCGGCAGAAGGACGATGGCTTCGAGCTCCTGAAGCCGGCCTCCCTGACAGCGGCCAGCACCGGAAAGGCGATGGGGGTGAAGGTTCCGACCCGCCTGGAGATAGCCTACCGGGACGGCTCGAAGGCCGTGCTGGACAGGCAGAGCGACCGTCTCCAGCAAAGCTACCTGCACGAGTTCAGCGGCATCACCAAGATGGCCATCAAGCGCTTCATGGGCGGGGAGATCCTGACCTTCAAGGGACTCGGCACCCTGAACGCCCAGCCGATGGCTTACAACTACTTCGTAGTTGACTGAGCGCTCACTCCTCCAGCACCGGTACCATCTGCGAGACGCCCTTCTGGGTCCCGAACCAGATTTCGCCGTTGCGTCCAGGCTGGGCGTGGTAGACGTAGCGCGTCTGGATGCCGGTGGTATTGTTCCTGTTGAAAAGGGTCCATTGGACGCCGTTGTAGCGGGCGGCGCCGCCCTTGCCGGCCAGCCATAGGGAACCGCCCGCCGACTTGCTTTCGCAGGCCAGGCGGTACACCGGCTCCGGTGCCAGCTCGCCCAGCCCCTTGTCGTCCCGGAAGGATGTCCAGACCGTGCCCGAGAGGCGGCCCACCCCCATCTGGGTGCCCGCCCAGAGGTCCCCGAGTGGCGAGACAGTGAGAAAAGTGATGCTGTTGTGGGGCAGGCCCCCCTGGGTGCTCTCCTTGGTCACCAGGGTCCAGGAAGACCCCGAGAACCGCACCAGCCCGGCGATGGTGCCGAGCCACTTGTTCCCGGCGGAATCCACCGCCAGGGCCGTCACCACGCGGTTGGGCAGCCGGCCGGCAATCCTGTCCGCCGTGTAGGCGGTCCAGGCCGATCCACGCAGCGAGGCGAAACCGTTCCTGGTGCCGAACCACTTCTCCTCCCGGCCGATGGACAGGGAGGTGACGAAGTTGTCGGGCAGGCCGCCGCCGGTGGTCTCCTTGGTATAGGATTTCCAGGCCCCGTTGGCGAAATGGCTGACCCCGGCTTCGGTGCCGACCCACAGCTCGCGGTTCTCGCCGATTGCCAGGCTGGTGATGACGTTCGACTTGAGGCCGCCGCGGGTGCTCTCGGTGGTGAAGGTTTCCCAATCCCCGATGTTGTTCAGCCGGGTGAGCCCCTTGCGGGTGCCGAACCATTTGACGCCCTGGTCGTCCACGGCGATGACCAGCACCTCCGGATCGGGCAGGCGCTGGAGGTCCTGGATGACCCAGCGGTAGCCGGCATCGGCGGCGGACAGGGAAGCGGCGAGGCCGCAGAGGAGGAGGACCCGGGACGATCGGCGTAGGAGCTGCATGCCCTCAAATCTACTAAGGATCGGGGGCCATGGCCCCGACCGGCATCGCGCCGGAAGCCGCGGCCGGCGCATTCCCGGGATTCGCCGGAAGCCGGGGGTCGGACGCCGCGGGCTGGTGGATTTTCCGCCTGGGATTCCACCATTCGCGGAAATTGGACAGGCAATAGCCCCCGGTGCCGGGGTTATACACGTACATGTTACCCCTGCCGTCGGACAGGGCGACGGTGCCCCGCCACGGGGAATAGGATTCGACTTCGAAATGGGGCGGGTTCGACCCGACCCCCAGGGCGCCGCCGAGGCCCGCGAGGGATCCGGCGCCGGCCCCGGCCGGGGGTTCCTCCGGCCCCACCCAGGGGAAGCGGAAGGGCAGGGTCACCCTGGGCGCCGACGTGTCCGCCGCCGCGGCCTCGACCACCCGGCCGATGCCGTCGCGTTCGCCGCTGTAGCGCGCGCTCAGATGGATGCGGTTGCCGCCGAAATCGGTGTAGACGTAGCGTTTCCCCAGGGCCCAGGACTTCTCGGGGCTGTTGTGCGCCAGGGTGCGCTCCCGCACCTCCTCGATGGAGGCGGCGCGGGAGGTGTCCACCACCTCCACCGTCCCCCGCAGGAATTTCTGGTGTTTCCAGCGCAGGTAGGTCTCCGCGGGGCGCAGCCGTCCCAGCACCAGGTAGACGCCGTCCCGGGATCGATCCACGAAGCGGAAGTCGAAGTCGCGGGTGGTCCAGGTGGCGGTATCGGCGTTCCAGGACGCCGGGACGTGATGGGGCCACTCCGGGCTGTTTGCGGCCGGGAAGGGCACGTAGCCGTACATGAAATCGCGGCGCACCGCGAGGTTGTTGGCGCGCCACTGGTCGCCGCGGAAGTGCAGGATGTCGCGCAGGTGGCGGGGCTTTTCGCGCTGCGGGGACAGGATGAGTGAGCTGGACCGCGTGATGACGTCGTACACCCACGGGGCGTCCTTGAAGCACTGGCGCGAGGGGGGGAAATTGGGGCCGTCGTAACTCTCG
>CBILQL010000091.1:0-11206 GCA_966238865.1 uncultured bacterium | reverse complement strand
CGCTGGCCAGCGTGCGCGGCGACGCGGCGTACTTCGGCGCGATGCGCACCGACTGCAGCAGGTTGATGCCGGCATTGATGAGCCGCGAGCGGTCGGCATTCGAGACGTTCCAGGCGGGCCGCAGGCCGCTCAGGACCATGGCGACCAGGGCCAATCCACCGGCGGCCAGGGAGCCGCCCAGGGCGTATGGGGCCGCATGCTCATGCTCCTCGATGGCGTCATGGGAATATCCGGGAAGCTTTTCCAGGATGTCCTCGGCGCCTTCGCCGGACCAGTTCGCGACGACGGCGCCCAGGGCCGAAACCACGAGCAGCACATAGGCGCAGGTCCGCACCTGCTGGGATGGGGCGCGGAAGAAGGCGGCGAGGAGCAGGATCAGGAGGCCGAAGGCCGTGCCCAGGACAGGAAGATGATTGGTCAGGAGATGCAGGTAAACTGGGTTCATGGGTGAAAAATGCATTCCCACGGCGGAATCGGCCAGTGGCGCGACAGACCCTAGAGCCCAACGCCCAGAGTCAGGTACAGGTTCCGGCCCGGGGACGGGATGATGCCGGGGCCGGGATAGGCGTCTGCGCGGCGGGTGAAGTAGGCCCGGTCGAAGAGGTTGTCGCAGCCGGCCTCCACGGTCAGGACCTTCCAGGCGACCTTGCCGGACACGTCGCTGATCAGGTAGGCGGGCACGGCGCCGTTGACGCCGTCGGCGGTGTATTCCGCGTTGGTCGCCTCGGTGTATTGTTTGCCGGTGTAGGAAGTCTGCCAGGCCAGGCGCATGGGGCCCCGCTTCCATTGCAGGCCGGTGCGGAACAGGAGGTCGGGGACGAGCTCGACCTGCTTGTTCCGGACCGAAGCGTTCTTGGAGCCGACGTAGCGGGCGTCCAGCCAGGTGGCGTTCACGAAGGCCGTGAACGCGGAACGCACGGAGGGGCCCTGCCAGAGGCGCCAGAGGTCCAGCTCCCCGAAGGTTTCCAGGCCGACGTTCCGGCTGTCCGACACGTTGGTCTGGTACAAGACGACGGTCTTCTGGATGCTGTCGATGTCGAAGGGCTTCGGGTAGCGGCCGATGCGGCCGTTGTAACCCAGGTAGAAAAGGCTCACGTCGTAATCCAGGACGCCCCGCAGGTTCCCCCGGGCCCCGATGTCGGCGCTGAACCCGGTCTCGTCCTCCAGGTTCAAATCCACCCGCTTGTTGCTGTTGTTGACGCGCATGTCGTTGAAGTTGATGGCCTTGTAATTCTGGGAGACGTTGGCGTAGCCCTCCAACGCCCGATGCCAGTAAGCGCTCACGCCCAACCCCAGCAGGGGGAAGTAACGGCTGCGCTCCCGCCGATCCAGGCTGTCCTGGCTGAGGAGCACTTCGCCCGTGAGGGGGTGGCGCGTGCTGCTGTTGAAGCGGCCGCGGACCTTGGTGGCGATGTATTCGAGGCGCACCCCGGGAGTGAGGTTGACGATTTCGCTGACCGGGATGACGGCCTCGGCGAACAGGGCATGGTTCCGGCTCGGGAACCTATGATCGGAGCCGTCCCGGAGATCGGGGTCGTCATAGCGGAAAACCGGTCCGCTCCCGGAATCCCCCTGGCCCTGCCGCCGATGCAGGCCGCCCCAATAGGCCCGCGCTCCGAGGAGCAGGGCGGCCTGCCGCCCCCCCAGCACGAACCGTTGCAGCCAGCGCGTCTCCAGGCCCTGGTTGCTGTAATCGTCCATGAGCAGTTCCCGGGGCCCGCCGGGATCGGCCCGGCCAGGATCGTCCTGGAAACCCAGCGCGTCCCGGCCCGCCCTGAGGCCGAATACCCGGGTATCCCACAGGGCGTTGTCGGTCACCCGGTACTCGAGCCGCGCCGCCGCGAGGTTCCATTCCACCGCGAACCAGTTCCGCTTGCGCGTGATTTTGTACGGGTCCTCCCGGAACTGCGCGTCGGTGAGGCCCCCGGGCTGCCGGGCCAGGTAGCGCATGACCGTGAGATCCGCGGAGAGGGTGGCCCTGGGACCGAGGGCCAGGGACTGGCTCAGGTAGGCGCCGTCCAGCTCGAAGGCCGAGCAGGGCCGGAAGTCGTCGCCCTGCTTGTGCTGGTAGTAGCCGTAGTAGTTGCCGGGACCGACCTGGCCCCCCACGCTGTTGAAGGAGTTCCAGAAGGCATGGGAGCCGCCCGACTGGCGCGAGACCACCTGGAAGGGCCTGTCCGTGGGGCCCTTCTTCATGGCGAAATTGATCATGCCGCCGAACTGGGTCCCGTATTGCAGGGAAGCCGCGCCCCGCACCACCTCGATCCGGTCGAGGCCCTCGATCGGTGGCGTATAGTAGCTTTCCGGGTACCCCAGGGCGTCGGCGCTCAGGTCGTAACCGTTGAGGCGGGTGTTGAATTCGGAGGTGCGCTTGGGGCTGAGCCCCCGGGCGCCCACCCCGAGCTGCAGGCCGCCGCCGTCGCTCTCCCAGACGTTGACCCCTGGGACGCGTGCGAAGACCTGGCGGGCGTTGTTGGTCGCGGCGTTGGCGGCCACCTCCCCGGCGTCGATGACCTCGGTCTTCTTGCCGTCGTAGATGCCCGCGCCTTCCACCGAGCGCAGCCGCCGCAGGCCGATGCCGGCATCCTTGCGTCCCTTGATTACAGCTGCGGGAAGGTCCAGGCCGCCGCTATCCGGCCGGACGGCGGAGGCCGCGGATTCCATCGTAGCTGTGTCCGATGCGGCAGCGGCAGCGGTGGCGGCCGCCTCGGCTTCCGCTTCCGCAGCCGTTGCCAAGCCGGCCGCCAGCGCCAGGAACACGAGCAGTACGATCATAGGTCCCCGTACGGATAGGGTACGAGCCAGGGGACCAGGGCGGATCCGGGCGGGATGGAGGCGAGGTCCACCGTGCTGTCGACGTACAGCCGGCTGCCGCGGCCGTTGAGGGTCACGTAGCTGTGCACCTTCACCTCCGGGTCCGGAAGCCCGCGCCGCGCGTAGTCGGCGGCGATATGGCGGGCGAAGTCCAGGATCATGTCCGGCTGGGTCGCCATCATCTTCTCCTGGACGGGGGTCAGGTAGTCGCGGTTGGTCACCTCGGTGCGCCCCGGCGCGCCGGGCGTGGACACGTAGAAGGTCGCATGGCCGGCCTTCTCCATCAGCATCACGCGCCAGGAGAAGCGGTAGCCCTCCTCGGTCCAGAAGAGGCGGCCGGCATACAGGTGATGGCGGAGCGGGAGCAGGGCCTGGACGACGAAGAACAGGCCCAGCAGGGCCGGGAAAGGACGGGGGCGCGGCGGGAACGGAAGCGCGGTCCCGGCGGACTTCGCGGGCAGGGACAGCAGGCGTTCATGGAAGTCGGCCGGGAAGAAGATGGATGCCGCCACCAGCATGACCCAGGGAAAGACCCCTATCATCGGGAACAGCCAGGCGGTGAGGAGATGGAAGACGGCCACGGCCGCGTAGGCGAACGGGAAGGTCCGCCGCCACAGGAGGAAGAAGGCGATGGTGAGGTCGAAGGCGGCCCCGGCCCAGCTGAACAGGAAGGCGGTGGCCCGGTATTCGAGGAACGGTCCGAGGACAGGCAGGTGGGACTTGGCGGGGAGCCACAGGGACAGGGGCTGGGCCTGGAACAGCCAGTCGGCGTTCAGCTTGGCGAGGCCGGCGAAGAAGTACACGAACCCCACCTGCAGCTTGAAGATTCCGACCTGCCAGCGCGGGACCTCGAGGCGACGGAGGGCGGGATTGCGCCGGGCATCCAGGGAGAAGGCGCCGTGGGCGGGCACCCAGAGGAGCAGGAAGGCGACCAGGGAGACGAAATAGTAATGGTTCAGGTAATTGGCCTTGTCCATCAGCTCGGCGTAGGTGAAGCTGAGGAAGAAGGCCCAGGCCGAGAGGCGGTAGCGCCAGCCCAGGAGAATGCCGAGGGCGGAGACGGCGATGAGGGCGAACAGGGCATGGGTGCCGAAGGGGCCCAGGGGCTTCACCCAGGCGAAGCCGGCATAGGGGAAATGGAAGGCGGGATCGACGTAGAGCTCGCGGATCCAGCCCTTGGCCCAGAAGCGGACCATGGCCCCGACCATGAGCAGGCCGAAAAGCACCCGGAACCACGCCAGGGGCGCGATGGATACGGGCTCGGCCAGCCAGGCCGGGACGCGGCGAGCGAGAGTGGGCATGCCGAACCGCCGGGCGGTCCCGGCGGACTGCTCCCCCGCCGCCGCCACGGGGCCCCCCCCGGTCTCAGTCCCCATCGGAGTCCTGGTAGGTGATGGACACGGTGAAGGCCGACGGCATGTCGGTCTTGATCAGCACCACCATCTGCTGGATTTCCTGGTAGGCCGCCTCCACCTTGGGCTTTTCCTCCTGGATGGCCCGGCTCAGAGGATCCTCCACCTCGGCCAGCGCGTCCCGCGCGGCGGCGAAACGATCGAGGATGGCCTGGTGCAATTGGCCGTCCTCGTAGCGCGTCCCCAGGGCCGCCAGGTAATCGTCGAAGCCGAGGCCGTCGGATCCGGAGGCGTCCCGCCCCCGGAAGAAGTTCTCCAGGGCCGCGAGATGCGCCTTCGCCAGGGCGGCGGAATAGCCGCCGTAATAGGCCTCCACCTTCTCCGGAAGGGGCACGCCCAGGGTCTTGACCCCGAGGGGAATGCCGATCCTCGGATTCTTCAGGATCTCGTAGTCGAAAGTGAACTGGTTGACCAGTTCGCCCAGTGAGCTGCCGATATCGGTGCCGAGCTTGGAGACGAAGGTTTCCCGATAGCCGTCCCCTTCCCCCTCCCCTGCCCAGCCCGCGCGGACCGCGGCGGCCTGGTCTGCGATTTCGCCGGCCACGTCCTCGAGGTACTTGCCCCGGTTCCCGCCGCGGGCCGAATCCTCCAGGGAGGCGATCAGGGAGTCCATCGACCCTCCGCGGCCGTTGAGCAGGTAATCCAGCGCCGGGAAACCCTTGGCCTCGTAGTTGGAGACGCTTTCCAGCTTCCAGGTCCCGGAAGCCGCGTTGGCTTCGATCTTGGAGGCGTTGGTCGGGAAGGTATTGATCCTCTGCCGCAATCCGGCCTTCATCGCGGGGCCCACCTCGTAGATGGAGGCGTCCTGCCAGGCCAGCCAGGCCTCCCGCAGGGCCTCCCGGGCCGCCGCGCCGCGCGCGGAATCCGGCGCTTCCGCCAGCTCGCCCACGGCGTCCCGCAAAGCCCCGGTCTCCGCCTCCAGGCGGGCATAGGCCGGCAGGATGAGCCGGTCCGCGAGATTGGCCAGCATGGCGGCCCTGTCGAAATCGACAGCCTCGTCCCCGTTCCCGGAATCGAAACAGCCCCAAACGGAAAAGGCGGCGAAAAGCGCCGCCAGTCGGAATGATGTCTTCATCGCAATCTCCCCGGGGCCGGCGCCCCGCATTCGCTCCTTACAGGGCGTCCTTCACGCTGTCCATGCCGTAGATGTCGCTCAGGAGGTCGATGGCGGCGTCCAGGCCGGCCTGGGTGACCTCATAGAAATCGTCCCCGATGCGCTCCTCGATTTCCTCCAGCTGGTCGTCCGAAATCCTCCTGGCGGGGTTGTACCTGAGGGCGCGGACGAAAGCGATGCCCTCGGACAGCTGGTGGTTGCGGGCGCCGTCGTCGGTCAGGGACTTCTTCACGGCGTTGAAGTAGTGGATGGCCGAGGCGACGCTCACGCGCTCCCACTCGTGGCGCACGCTGTCCACGGCCTCCAGCAGGGCCGGACGGTCGTTGTTCACGATGGCGGCGCGTCCCTTGGTGAAGGCACGCAGGATCCGGGAATTGCAGTCGATAATCCCGTCGTGTTCCTCGGAGTACTTGGACCAGAACCGGTCCTTGCCCTTCTCGGGGAACTCGGTGCTGCTGGTGAAGTAGCCGTAGGCCTCGTCCCAGTGATGGGCCTTGACGGAATCGGCCACCGAGGCGCCGAGCTTGTCGTCGGTGTCCAGGTACACGGCCGTCGCCTGGTAATAGGCCATCGCCCCCATCAGGCCCTTTTCGATGAGCTGGGCGAACTCATGGCCCCGGCCGTTCATCAGGTACCGGCTGGTGCCGTTGGAAGCGGTAACCACGCCGGACCGGCCCTGGGCGCCCGGAACCGTGTCGCCGCTGGCGGCGGCGGCGGAATCGAACAATTCTTCGAAATAGGCCCTCTGCGGCTCGAAGGTCTTGTCCTTGAGGCGCTTGCCCGAGGTATTGAGGGCTTCCACGTCGAAGGGATTCTCCGAGTTCGCGAACATGGCTTTCAGCTTCTCCGCGTCCAGCTCCGTCCCCGGGACGTTCCCGGTCTTGACGTAGGCCCCCAGCTTGGAGAGCATGTCCAGGCGGGCGGTCTGGCCGGAGAAGTCCACGTCATCGAACGCCGAATAGCTGTCCGGGATGTCGTAATCCGGCACGCCCTCTTCAGATTCGTCCCCGCTTTCTGTGCAGGCGCCGAGGCCGAGAAGCAAGGTGACGGCGGCGAGCGCCGGAAGGAGGATTTTGCGGTCCGGGTGCATGTTCGGGTCTCCTGCTCTTGGCCGGTCTAAATTAAGACTGAATCTCAATCTTGAACCCCAAATTAACTGCGACGGCGCCGAACTGTCAAGGCATCATTGAAACCGGCATCCCAGGGAGGCCGGCCAGGAGGGGGGTCGGCCGGCCCCTGCCCCCCCTTTTTCCGGCGAAATCGCGCTTATCGAATGGGAGTTGTGTGCACGGAACGGACGTTCACGTTCTAATCCAGGTGAATAAAACCGGCCATATCCCTTCCCATTTACGGAAAAGTTTTTTTATTCACGTTCCAGGAGCGGTTATGGAGACGGTAAAACCAAGACCCAGATGCAGCTTCGGAATCGAGGGGCTGGACGACATCCTGCTGGGGGGAATCCCGGCCAACCGCTTCTACCTGATCCAGGGCGACCCGGGGGTGGGCAAGACCACGCTGGCCCTGCAATTCCTCCTCGAAGGTGCGCGCAGGGGCGAGAAGGGGTTGTACATCACCCTGTCCGAGACCAAGGACGAGCTCGAGGCCGTGGCGGAATCCCACGGCTGGGACCTGGGCCGGCTGGACATCGTCGAGCTGTCCGCGGTCGAGGACCAGATCATCAACGACTCCCAGAACACCCTGTTCCATCCTGTGGAGGTGGAGCTGACGGAGACCGTGGACTTCCTCCTCAGGGAAGTGGATCGCCTCAACCCCGCGCGCGTGGTCTTCGATTCGCTGTCCGAGATCCGCCTGCTTTCCCAGGACAGCCTGCGCTACCGGCGGCAGATGCTGACCTTCAAGCAATATTTCGCCAAGCGCAAATCCACGGTGCTGCTCCTGGACGACAAGACCTCCGGCGAGAGCGACCTGCACATCCAGAGCATCGCCCACGGAGTCATCTCCCTGCAGCGCATGCACACCCGCATCGGCTCGGACCGCCGCCAGATCCACGTTGTCAAACTTCGCGGCGCCCGCTTCCAGAACGGATACCATGATTACGAAATCCTCACCGGCGGCCTGGAAGTCTATCCCCGCATGGCCCCTTCGGTGAATCCCAGCGAGGTGACCGAGGATAAGACCGCCGTCAGCAATATCCCCGAGCTGGACGCCCTCCTGGGCGGCGGCCTCGACCGGGGCACCAGCACCCTGTTCGTCGGCCCGGCCGGCTCGGGCAAGAGCTCGCTGGCGGCAACCTACGCGGACGCGGCGGCACGGCGCGGGGAGAAGGCCGCGATTTTCATCTTCGACGAGAACCTGCATACCTTCATCAAGCGGTCGGAAGCCATAGGCATGGACATGCGCCGACACATCGACGGCGGGATGATCAAGGTGCGGCACGTGGACGCCGCCGACATCTCGCCCGGGGAGATGGCCTTCTCCCTGCGCAAGAGCGTGGAGGAGGACGGCGTGCGCATGGTCCTCATCGACAGCCTGAACGGCTACCTGCAGGCCATGCCCGAGGAGAAGTTCCTTACCCTGCAATTGCACGAGATCCTCTCCTACCTGAACCAGAAGGGAGTGGTGTCCATCTTGCTCATGGCGCAGCACGGCCTGATCGGGGAGATACAGACGCCGGTGGATTTGACCTATATCGCGGATACGGTGGTCCTGCTCCGGTATTTCGAGCTGCACGGCTCGGTCAAGAAGGCCATCTCCGTGGTCAAGAAGCGGAGCGGGCACCACGAGGACACCATCCGGGAGATCTGGGTCGGGGAAAAGGGAATGCAAATCGGGCCCGTCCTGAAGGACTTCCAGGGCGTCCTGCGGGGCGTGCCGGTATTCGAGGGAAGGTCGGACGCCGACCGGGAAGGCGGCCTTGGAAAGCAGAGGGCGTGAGCCGACCCCGGAGGAGGAGCGCATCCTCGTCCTGACCCCCACGGGCCGGGACGCGGAAATCACCGTCCAGCTGCTCCGGGAGAACGGGATGGCGGCGGCCCCCTGCCGCACGCTCGAAGACGTGGTCCGGGAATGGCAATCCGGCGCCGGCGCCCTGCTGCTCGCGGAGGAGGCGATCTCGCACCTGGCCATGCCCGCCTTCATCGATCGCCTGATGCACCAGGAACCCTGGTCGGACCTCCCCATCCTCCTAGTCACCGGCGGCGGGAACCTCAGCTCCACCCGCCTCAAGGCCCTCGACGCCTTCGCGCCGGCCGGGAACGTGACCTTCCTGGAGCGGCCCTTCCGGAAGAGCACCCTCCTCCGGGTCCTGCAGGTGGCCCTCCGGGCCCGCCGCCGCCAGTACCAGATGCGCGACAACATGGAGTTCCTCCGCAAGGGGGAGGAGCGCCTGCGCCTGGCGATGGACGCGGGCCGCATCGCCGTCTGGGAGTGGGACCTCAAGCGCAAGCGCTTCGCCTGCACCGAGAGGCTGTACAGCTTCGCCGGCGTCCCGCCGGGAAGGTTCTCGGAGACCCTGGAGGGCTTCGCGGCCCACCTGCACCCCGAGGACGCCCCCCTCTTCCTGGCGGCCGCCCAGGCCGCGGTGCGCGGCGGGCAGGACTTCGACATCGAGTTCCGCATGCGGCACGGGGGCGAGGAGCCGAGGCGGGTGCATTGCCGCGGCCGCGCCGTCCTGGACGCCGCCGGCGCCGTGGTCCGCATCGTGGGCGCGGCCACCGACATCACCGACCGCGTGCGCGCCGAAGCCGAGCTGCGCAAGGCGCGGGAAGGGCTGCTGCAGGCCCAGAAGCTGGAAGCCATCGGCAAGCTGGCGGGCGGCATCGCCCACGACTTCAACAACATGCTCACCGCCATCAACGGCTACAGCGAGATCCTCCTCCCCAGCGCCGAAGGCCGGCCCGATCTGGAGGAAGGCCTGAAGGAGATCCTCACGGCGGGCCGCAGGGCCGCGGCGCTGACGCAGCAGCTCCTCGCCTACAGCCGCCGGCAGATCATGACCTTCCGGCCCATGGACATCAACCTGGCGGTCCGGGACATGGCCGGCATGCTGGAGCGGCTGATCGGGGAGGACATCGAGACGGTCTTCGAGCTCGGCCCGGACCTGCCCCCCATCCTGGCCGACCTGAGCCAGGTGGAGCAGATCATCCTGAACCTGGCGCTCAACGCCCGGGACGCCCTGCCTTCCGGCGGCCGGATCCGGATCGCCACCTCGGTGCTCGCCGTGGACCGGAAGGCCAAGGGTCAGCTCGCCGATGTCGAACCCGGAAAATACGTGCGGCTGGAATTCTCCGACAACGGCGTCGGCATGACCCCGGAGGTCCGCGCCCACATCTTCGATCCGTTCTTCACCACCAAGGAACAGGGCAAGGGGACGGGCATGGGCCTGCCAACCGTGTACGGCATCGTGAAGCAGTCCTCGGGCCATATCCTGGTGGAGAGCGAGGCCGGCAAGGGTTCGACCTTCACGGTGCTCTTCCCGGCGTCCGCGCATCGCGAGGTCGCCGCCGGCAACGGGAAAGCCCTACGGTCCCAGGGGGAGATCGAGAAGATCACCCTGCTCATCGCCGAGGACGAGGAGCCGGTGCGGCGCTTCCTGAAGCGGTTCCTGGAATCGCAGGGCTACACGGTGCTGGCCGCAGCCAACGGGGAGGCGGCGCTGGAGCTGGAAGCGGCCTTCGCCGAACCCATCGACCTGCTCGTCACCGACGTGGTGATGCCCGGGATGAACGGCCGCGAGCTCGCCGACCGCATCACCCGGCGGCGGCCCGGCATCCGCGTGCTGTTCGTGTCCGGATACACCGACGACGCCCTGCTCCACCACGGCGTGCTGGACCCGGAACGGGCCTTCCTCAACAAGCCCTTCGCCAGCGGGGATCTGCTGGACAAGATCCGGTCCGTCCTGAAGTTGGCGGGCAGCGGAACCCGGACTGCGGGGACAGAATCCCCCGCCCCGGAAACTCCTTCGCAAAGCTGATTCAGACCGGGGTCGGCATGTGCCTATGGCCCCTGGAGTTGGCCAGGAAGCCGCCTATCAGGGCGCCGATGAAAAGCCCCACATCCGCGAGGATCACGAGCAGGCCGCCCGCCGCCCCGGCGAAGAAGCCCAGCACCGGGCTGTCCATCACCCCCAGGAGGATCCAGAGGCCGGCGCCTACGATCACGGCCGGAAGCAGGGCGGCAACCATTCCCCGGGTGGGTGAACCGGCCTTGTAGCCGCCCACGGCCCCGCCAATGACGCCGTTCAAAACCGGCATGAAGAAGAGCAGCAGGCTGATGGCGATCATCCAGAGGGAAGCCACGAAAACGTTCGATCGATGGGAAAAGTCCATGGGGCACCTCTGCATAGAAGATAGGTTCGGCCCAGGGGGGGGAGCAAACCGGGTCGCGCAACCGGGAGATGGGGAAAGCAGCGCGTCGGCCGCGCAGGTCCCGGGGGTCGACCCCGGGGCCCGGCGGACCGAACACGGATGGAAGGAGATGGGGAGGCGAGGGGAAGTCGATTGGACGGCGCCGGGGAGGGGCCCCCGGCCTGCCGCGGCTTCAGTAAACTCCGCCGCCTCCGGTGAGGATGGTATCGATCCCGGTGGTATCGACGCCGATATCGGTGGTATCGACCCCGATCCCGGTCGTGTCGATGCCGACCCCGGTGGTATCGGTGCCTACGCCGGTCGTGTCGGTTCCGAGGCCGTTGGTGGAGACGATCACGCCGCAGGCGATGCGCTCCCCGGTGCCGCCGGCCGGCTGGGTGATGTAATCATCCGGCAGGGCATGCAGGACGACGCTGCGGTCGAGCACGCTGATGCTTCCGCCTTCCAGGTTGACGGTGGCCGTCATGAAGCTCAGGCGGCCCACGCCCGCGGAATCGACCTGCACATTGGGCAGATCGCCGGCATGGTGGCTACCAGCG